>JAVVRS010000041.1:0-4233 GCA_036654595.1 Oscillospiraceae bacterium
ATATTTGAGAAAGGTTATCCCTTTATTTATAGTTTATGACATATATGCGAGCTTATGGGGCGGCACAATGCGGCTTGTGCCGCAGGCGGCTTACGCCGCCGCAAGGCTGCAACCCTCCGAAGGAGGGGGCAGCCTTGATTGTGCCGCCCCACTTTGAGCAGAGGCTTAATTGTTAATTAAATAAAGATATCAGTGTTCGCCACATTCATCAGCGTGATTATGTTCGTGACAAACTGCACCTGTAGATTTCAAATTACCTGCAAGATAATTTTCTACTGCTGATTTAGCTTCACCATCTGCACCGACAACAACTTCTACATTACGTTCATTAAATATATCTACAGCACCGCCGCCCATACCGCCGGCGATAATAACTTTCACACCCATATCAGCTAAAAAGTTAGGAAGAAAACCGGGTTTGTGACCGGGATTAGGGACAACATCAGATTTAGTAATAACATTATTTGCTGTTTCAAAGATATAAAAGTTTTCACAATGTCCAAAATGACCTGCTACTACACTTCCCATGGTTGCTACTGCGATTTTCATATTAGTTCTCCTTAAAATTATTATTATTATTATTTAATCATAGCAATAAGCTTGTCTGAAAGACTGTCCAGCCATTTGCCATCAAAAAGTTCAACATTACCTGCATCGCAAGCGGCGGCAAGGGTAGGTTCAACAGGAATTTTTCCAAGAACTTCAAGAGATTGATTTTTGGCAACTTCTTCAATGTGACTTTCGCCAAAAATTCTGATTTCTTTTCCGCAATCCGGACATTTTACATAGCTCATATTTTCAACAAGACCAAGGATTGGAATGTGCATCATATTAGCCATATTTACAGCTTTTTCAACAATCATAGATACAAGTTCTTGAGGAGAGGCAACAACGATAATACCATCAACAGGGATAGATTGGAATACTGTCAAGGGAACATCACCGGTTCCCGGAGGCATATCAATGAACATGAAATCCACATCGCCCCAGATTACATCGGTCCAGAATTGTTTTACAGTGCCTGCAATTATAGGACCACGCCAAACAACAGGGTCGGTATCGTTTTCAACCAATAGGTTAAGTGACATAACATTGATACCTGTTTTTGTTTTTACAGGATATGTACCTGTTTCATTGCCTGTGGCTTTTGTTGTAATACCGAACATTTTCGGGATAGACGGACCGGTAATATCTGCATCTAAAATAGCAGTTTTAAAACCGTTTCTTTGTGCAAGTACTGCCATTAAACCTGTAACCAAGGATTTACCTACACCGCCTTTGCCGCTGACGATACCGATTACTTTTTTAATTTTACTTAATTCATGCGGTGTTTCCAAAAGGCTTTCTACTTTACGTTCGCTGCAATCTTCTCCGCAGCTTTGACAGTTATGAGAACAATTTTCACTCATATTATTTTCCTCCTAAAGAATAATTATTTAATGTATCACAATTTATGAGAAGCATAGTTTGATTAAACACTTCTAAAAGTGAAGTGCGTGCAGGACAGTCTGTTTTAGCAATACTGCAGCCTGAATTGATAGCTGTGGAAACATTCTTATCATATGGTATTTTACCTGCAAAAGGAATTTGATTATCTTTGCAAAATAGTTCAATTGCAATAGTGTTATCAATACAGGTGTCAAATTTATTTACACATACAGCTGCTTTTGTTTCAAAAATCGCAGCCGTTTTAAGCACTCGTTTCATATCACTTATACCTGACAAAGATGGTTCAGCTACAATAAGAACCATGTCAACACCGCTTATTGATGCAATAACAGGACAGCCAATACCCGGAGAACCATCTATAATGGCGAGTTGGGCAGTTTCATTTTTCAGGGCACTTTTAACTTCAGTTACAAGTTTACCTGAATTACCACGACCCATTTTCAGCTTTGCGGTTGAAAAAACTTGCTCACCTCTGTGAAGCATCAATTCTCCGGCAATATCATCTTGCAGTGTAATTGCTTGTGACGGACAGGTTTCAAAGCAAACAGCACAACCCTCACAAGCAAATTCATTGATTTCACAATGGTTGTCAATATGATGAATAGCATCAAAGCGACAGTGTTCTTTACAAATATCACAACCGATACATTTTGAAATATCAATTACAGCTTTTTGTGAACCCAGATAATCGCTTTTTTTATAATTAAAGCTTTTATCAGATATAAGATGTAAATTTGGAGCATCTACATCACAATCCGCAAATGCTTTTGCGTTGGCAAATTCAATGAAAGCAGCAGCGGTGGTGGTTTTACCTGTGCCGCCTTTACCGCTTAAAATTAAAAGCTTTTTCATTTTGTCACCTCAGCTTTCACTGTACGGAGAACATAGCTGAAAATTGATTTATATTTGGGAACTTGTTCACAGGCAATTTCTGCATTGGCACCAAGGAGAGCTAATTCTTCACTGTATGGAATATGACAGAGAATAGAAATTGAATGTTGTTTACAAAAATCATCAATAGGAGCATATTCACCTTCTGATTTATTGATTATAACTCCGCAAGGTTTTTTTAGCAGAGAAACAAGCTCATAAACCATCTCAAAGTTGTGTAATCCAAAAACTGTAGGTTCTGCAACCAAAATGCAATAATCTGAACCTTCAATGCTTTCCATAACACTGCAAGCACTTCCCGGAGGACAGTCAATAATGGTAACAACATTAGGATTTGCTTTATTGAGGACTGCTTTGATAACAGGAATACCGGAGGCTTCACCGGGATTTAAAAACCCACTTACCGTTGTTACATTACCATGATTACCTGTTTCAACAACACCGATTTGTTTTTGAAATTCACTGATAGCATTGCTTGGACAAATTAAAGAACAACCACCGCATGAGTGACAGACTTCATTGAATACCTTTGGTTTTTTTCCAACTAAGGCAAGAGCATTAAAGCGGCAGAAGTCAACGCATTTACGACATTTGGTACATTTAGTTTCGTCAAAAGAGGGAAGCAGTGTTAAAATCTGCTCTTTTTGAATATTTTCGGGTTTCATAAAGAGATGACCATTTGGTTCTTCCACGTCACAGTCAAGATAAACCGAGGTGTTTTCACAAACGGCAAGATTTACAGCCACAAATGTTTTACCTGTTCCGCCTTTTCCGCTTAATACTGCAATTTTCATAATTATTTACCCATGGTTGTGAAATCCTGCATGAATTTCTGTTAAAATATCCAGTTTACCATCTTCAAAAGCATCAATATTTTCTTTAGCGGTTGCAAATTTTGTTTTATAAATTTTTACTTGAGCTTCATTTAATACTGCGGCTGCATTTTCTCCGCAACGTACAGTAAGTAAAGCATCTGATTTTTCATCTGCAATTTTTTGAGCAGCTTTAATGCCTGCTCCGCCTTGAGCACTGATAGCACTGTTGTCGAAAAATACAGTTTCTTTTGTAACGGTATTGTAAAACAAAAAATATGGGGTTCTGCCAAAAGAAATGCATACAGCAGAACCGATGTCTTTTTCATCTACAGGAATTGCAATTTTCATAATTATATATCCTTTCAATTCAGATTAAAAGTGGTCTTGTTATTGACATATGACAATTATGTTATTAGCATATCACTGCAAAAGCTATATGTCAATAATATTTTACACATTGAATAAATCTGTGTGAGTTATTGACATAAGACAAAAACGAGGATATACTAAAACTATACAAATTTTTGAAGTGAGGCGTTAATATGGCAAGACCGGTGAAAAAAAGACGTATCTGTGAGTTGCCCAAAACCTTGATATTTGCACCTTGCACCAATGAAAAAACTGAAACTGTAGAGATGACAATTGATGAATATGAAGTGCTTAGATTGATTGATTATGTAGGATTTAATCAAAATGAATGTGCTTTACAGATGAATGTGGCACGAACTACAGTACAGGCGATTTATGATACAGCAAGAAAAAAAGTAGCAGATGCTTTAGTAAATGGAAAACGCTTGGTAATTGGTGGCGGCAGTTATGATGTGTGTGTAAATTCACAAAAATGCTGTGGCAAAAATTGCGGTAAACGCCCCTGTGAAGATGTAGAATTGGAATCCGGAAATTTAAAATGCAAGGGTTGTACCTGTACCTATAATCCGGATAATTTATAAAACAACAATACAACACCAGCCTATAAAGAGTACCGAGAGGTATGCTTTATAGGCTTTTTTTAATTCAAACTCAATACCGTCAAAGCCATACGCCCCGCAGGCGTGAGGATACTTCCGCTTTGCGGAAG
>JAVVRS010000041.1:4250-8762 GCA_036654595.1 Oscillospiraceae bacterium
CCTCACTGATTGCCGCAAAGCGGCAATCAAGGCGGCGGAGCCGCCTGCCTGCGGGGCGTATGGCGAAAGATTGCACAAATTTTTTAAAAAATGCAAATATATGTTATTTAGAAATATCTTTAGACTTGAAAATTAATTTTATTAAAGTATAATTATCTGAATAACTTTGACCGGAGATGATAATTAATTATGAAAGATATACGACCATGGGTTCAGCAAACAATAAAAGAAAGACTTCCTCAAAGCGGTATAGGCGTTGATTTTACTATGGGAAATGGAAATGATACATTATATATGGCAAGCCTTATGGATAGCGGACATATATATGCCTTTGATGTACAGCAACAGGCTTGTGATAAGACGCTTGCATTGTTGACGGCACATAATTTACAGGATAAAGTCACATTAATTTTAGATAGTCACAGTAATATTGATAAATATTTAGAAGATAAAATGATTGATGTAGGTGTGTTTAATTTAGGATATTTGCCGGGAAGTGATAAAAAAGTTACAACCTTGTTTGAAACTACAAAGGAAGCATTTGACAAAGCTCTTGTAAGGTTAAATATTGGAGGAGTAATAATTTTAGTAATATATCCGGGGCATGATGAAGGTGCAAGAGAAGCAAAATTATTGCAGGAATATTGTTCAGGTCTTGATGCGGGTATATATAATGTATTGTTATATCAATTTCTCAATAAAAATAATCCGCCCAGAATTATTGCAGTGGAGCGTTATAAAACTATAATTAACAAAAAAATAATGCTAAAAAGCGAATAGAAATGAAAGGCTTTTGCAACTTTGACACTTTAAAAATTGCTTGACCTGATTTAAAACGTAAATTTTTGAGAAAAAACTGCAACTTGATGCAATATTTACAAGTTAGATATTGCAAAAAGAGAATATATGGCGTATAATCTTATTCATAATCTCAGACAAGAAAGGAAAGTGGTACAGTGGTAGAAAAAAAGTTTAAAAGAGTGCTGACTGCAAATAGAGGAGAAATCGCAGTTCGTGTTTTCAGAGCGTGTTATGACCTTGGACTTAATACAGTTGCAATATATTCTAAAGAAGATGCCTTAAATCTGTTCAGAACCAAAGCAGATGAAAGCTATCTTATCGGAGAAAATAAAAGTCCATTGGGAGCATATCTTGATATAGACCTTATAGTAGACTTGGCTAAACGTAAAAATGTTGATGCAATTCACCCCGGCTATGGTTTCCTGTCCGAAAATGCAGATTTTGCAAAAGCTTGCGAAGATGCGGGAATTAAGTTTATTGGACCACCTTCCGAAGTATTGGGTAAAATGGGTGACAAACTTGCTGCAAAAGAAATTGCCAACAAATGTGGTGTGCCAACAATTCCGGGTTGCTTGCGTCCACTCAGAGATTCAGCGGAAGCTAAAGCAAAGGCAGCTGAATATGGTTTACCGGTTATTTTAAAAGCTTCTGCCGGCGGCGGTGGCAGAGGCATGAGAAAATGTGATACTCTTGAAGAAATAGAACCTGCATTCGCACTTGTAAAAAGTGAGGCAAAAAAAGCTTTTGGTAATGATGATATATTTATTGAAAAATATTTGGAAGAACCAAAACATATTGAAGTGCAAATTCTTGCCGACAGCTATGGTAATGTAGTTCATCTTGGAGAACGTGATTGCTCATTACAAAGACGTTATCAAAAAGTAGTTGAATTTACCCCTGCATTTACCTTGACAAAAGAAAAACGTGATTTGCTTTGCAATGATGCTGTAAAAATTGCCAAAGCAGTTGGTTATGTCAATGCGGGTACAGTAGAGTTCTTAGTTGATAAACATGGCAATTATTACTTCATTGAAATGAACCCTCGTATTCAGGTAGAACATACAGTTACTGAAATGGTAACAGGGATAGATATAGTTCGTGCTCAAATTCTCATTGCAGAAGGAAATCCTTTAAGTCACCCATACATTGGTATTTCTTCACAGCAAGATGTACACCCAAGAGGTTGTGCAATTCAGTGTCGTGTGACTACAGAGGACCCACGCAATAATTTTGCACCTGATACAGGTAAGCTTACAACCTATCGTTCAGGCGGCGGATACGGTGTGCGTTTAGACGTAGGTAATGCCTTTACAGGTGCTGAAATTTCACCGTATTATGATAGCTTACTTGTTAAAATTACAACCTTTGATATAAACTTTGAATCTTGCTGTAAAAAAGCTGTTCGTGCTTTAGGTGAAATGAGTGTCAGAGGTGTTAAAACAAATATTGCATTTATTACAAATATTATAAATCACCCATCTTTCCATGCAGGAACTTGTCATACTAAATTTATTGATGAAACTCCTGAATTATTTGCAATTGAAGATTCACAGGATAGAGCAAACAAAGTTTTACGTTATATTGGAGATAAAATTGTAAACAAACCGTCAAGAGGCGTTGTTATATTTGATGATGTTCGTATACCTCAAGTTACAGGTACACCAAAACAAGGCTTAAAACAATTGCTTGACAGTCAAGGTGCACAAGCTGTAATGAAGCATATTGCCGGTGAAAAGAAGTTGCTGATTACCGATACAACTTTCAGAGATGCACATCAATCATTGTTGGCTACTCGTGTACGCACAAAGGATTTAACGGCGATAGCTCCTGCTACAGCAGATATACTTTCAGATGCGTTTTCACTTGAAATGTGGGGCGGTGCTACATTTGATGTAGCATATCGTTTTTTACATGAATCTCCATGGGAAAGACTTGATATTCTACGCCAAAAAGCACCTAATGTATTGTTCCAGATGCTGCTCAGAGGTGCCAATGCCGTAGGTTATACAAATTACCCCGATAATGTAGTGCGTGAATTTATTAAACAGGCTGCTAAAGGCGGTATAGATGTATTTAGAGTGTTTGACTCCCTTAACTGGATACCTGCAATGGAAGTTGCTTTGGACGAAGTGCTTAATCAAGGTAAAATTGCACAGGCAACAATCTGTTATACAGGTGATATATGTGACCCTAAACGTGATAAATATACACTGAATTATTATGTAAATATGGCTAAAGAACTTGAAAAACGTGGAGCACATATGCTTTGTATTAAAGATATGGCAGGTTTGTTAAAACCATATGCGGCTAAAAAATTGGTGACTGCTTTGAAAAATGAAGTCGGTATGCCTATTCAGCTACATACACATGATACAAGCGGAAATCAAATTGCTACATTGTTAATGGCGGCAGAAGCAGGTGTTGATGTAATAGATACAGCAATTTCAAGTATGTCCTCACTGACAAGCCAACCATCAATGAACTCGATTGTTGCGGCACTTGAGGGTCAAGAAAGAGATACAGGTCTTGATATTGGTGAACTGCAAAAGCTAACCGATTACTGGAGCGATGTACGCAAGAGATATTCTACATTTGAAGCGGATATTAAAAATCCTGTAACCGATATCTATCGTTATGAAATTCCGGGTGGACAATACACCAACCTTAAACCACAGGTTGAAAGCTTAGGTCTTGGACATAGATTTAATGAAGTAAAAGAAAAATACCATGATGTAAATGAATTGCTCGGTGATATTGTAAAGGTAACACCATCTTCAAAAATGGTAGGTGACCTTGCAATATTTATGGTGCAAAATGACCTTACCGCAGAAAACATTGTTGAACGTGGTGAAGGACTCAATTTCCCGGATTCTGTTGTAAGCTACTTCAAAGGTATGATGGGTCAACCTGCTTGGGGTTTCCCGGAAGATTTACAAAAAGTAGTACTCAAAGGTGAAGAACCAATTACTTGCCGTCCGGGTGAATTATTGGCACCAATTGATTTTAATGAAGCTAAATCAAAGATTGAAAAATTTCAGCCGAACCCAACAGAGAGAGATATAATAAGTTGGTGCTTATATCCTAAAGTGCTTGAAGAATATTATAACCATATCAAAGAATTTGGTAAAATATCAGGTATGGACAGCAGAGTATTTTTTGAAGGTATGGTAGAGGGCGAAACACAATATGTTACCATTGATGCAGGTAAAACACTGATTATTAAATATCTTGGTCTTGGTCCGCAAAATGATGACGGTACTCGAACAGTTCAGTTTGAACTTAATGGCAGACGCAGAGAAGTTACCATTAAAGATAATTCCGCAAAAGCAGTAGTTAGTTCAGTTGTTTTAGCTGATGTTGATGACCGTAGCCAAATTGGTGCATCAATACCGGGTGCTGTAAGTAAAGTCGCTGTCAAAGTCGGGGAAAGAGTAGTGAAAAATCAAGTAATTGCTGTAATTGAAGCAATGAAGATGGAAACCAGTGTTGTTTCAAGAATTGATGGTGTGGTTGAAAAAATCCATATCAAAGAAGGTCAAGCTGTTAAAGCAGGAGAACTTTTGATTTCAATTAAGTAATAATCGAGCGATAGAATAATTTCAATTCTATAAAATAACGTAAAGTAGCGGCTGTTGCAAAATTGCAACAGCCGCTATGTTTTTTCTTTGTAACCGTGCGGTCATAACGTGTGGCGGTTCGCCGACTCCCCCT
>JAVVRS010000042.1:0-8733 GCA_036654595.1 Oscillospiraceae bacterium
GGTATACGTTGTGAATACAGTGTGTTTAACACATTGGAACAAAGCAAACAATATGCAGCTAAAAAGGGCATTAAAATTATAAAAGTAGTTGGAGAACAAACCGAAGAAATAATCTTGCAAGGAGGCGAGCAGGTATGAAACCTCTTAGAATTGCATTGACCAAAGGCAGGCTTGAAGAAAAAACAATTACTATGATGGAAACACTGGGGTATGATTGCTCACAGGTAAGAAATAAAGGCAGAAAATTAATTTTACCGATACCGAATAAAAATATTGAGGTAGTGTTGGCAAAATCAGCTGATGTTATAACCTATGTTGAAAACGGAGTGTGTGACCTTGGCATTGTAGGTAAAGATACTATAATGGAGATGGGTAAATCATTTTATGAGGTTTTGGATTTAGGCTTTGGTAGGTGTAGATTTGCACTGGCGGCACCTAAAGGTATTAATTTTTATGAGGGCTATAACAGTAAAATAATTGCAACAAAATACCCTGCCGTAGCAAGAAAATATTTTGAAGAAAAACTGATGGATATAGATATAGTAAAGATTGAGGGTTCGGTTGAACTTGCTCCGTTGTTGGGGTTATCTGATGCTATTGTGGATTTGGTTGAAACAGGAAGTACATTAAAAGAAAACGGTCTTGAAATTGTAGAAGAAATTGCAACGGTATCAGCAAGATTGATTGTAAATATAGCAAGCTTAAAGCTTAGAAAAGATGAAATAGAAACACTTGTAAGCGATATGGAGAGCTATGTAAAGGAGAACGGCAATGATAATTAATACAGCAAGAGTAAATGGAAAAGATGAGATAGAATTGCTTGATGCACTGCGTAAACGGAGTGGTGAAGCGGATAAAAAGGTAAAAGCAGATGTTGAAGCAATACTTGAAAATGTGCGTATAAACGGAGATAAGGCAGTAAGAGAATACACTCAAAAATTTGATGGATTTTGCCCGGAAATATTTGAGGTTGACCGAGATAATATCAATACCGCATTGACCGAAGCAGATGAAGATTTTGTTACCGCATTGCTCAATGCACAGGAAAATATTGCAGATTTTCATAATCGTCAAAAACAGCAGGGATTTATAAATGCAATGCCGAACGGCTGTATATTGGGACAAAGAATAAGAGGGCTTGAACGTGTGGGTATCTATGTTCCGGGAGGAACAGCGGCATATCCGTCGTCGGTGCTGATGAATACAGTGCCTGCAAAGATTGCGGGAGTAAAAGAAATAATTATGGTTACACCGCCGATGAAAGATGGCACAGCAAACCCCGATATACTTACAGCGGCGGCAATTGCAGGGGTTGACAGAGTATTTCTTATGGGTGGAGCACAGGCAGTTGCAGCATTGGCTTATGGCACTGAAACTGTACCTAAGGTTGATAAAATTGTAGGACCCGGTAATTTGTATGTAGCTACCGCACAGCAATTGCTTTTTGGCAAGGTTGGTATAGATATGATTGCAGGTCCGAGTGAGATACTTATAATGGCAGATGAAAATGCCAATCCCAAATTTATTGCCGCAGATTTGATGAGCCAAGCGGAACATGGAGCAGTGTGTTCGGCAATTTTGCTTACGACGTCGGCAGAATTGGCGGAACAAACAGCTGTAGAATTGGAAACTCAGGTGCAGTCGCTTGAAAGAAACGAGATAATCTTACGTTCATTAAAGGATTACGGTGCAATTTTAATATGTGATAATATAGACCAAATGATAGATTTTGCCAACAGTCTGGCACCTGAACACCTTGAAGTTATGGTAGAAAACCCCATGCAGTATCTTGGCAGATTGGATAATGCCGGCTCGGTATTTCTGGGCAACTATTCACCCGAACCATTGGGGGATTATTATGCGGGACCAAACCATGTGCTTCCTACAGGCGGTACAGCAAGGTTCTTTTCACCGCTGTCGGTTGACAGCTTTGTAAAAAAATCCGCATTTACCTATTATACCGAAGATGCACTCCGCAATGCCGCAGATGATATTGTTTTGCTCGCAAGCAAAGAGGGGCTTACCGCACACGCAAATTCAGTTGAAGTCAGATTTAGATAAAGGAGGCGGCAATGATATGGCATATCAGCTAACACCGAAGTTAAGAAATTTAACTCCGTATCAGCCGATAACGGGTGAATTTAAAATAAGACTTGATGCGAATGAAAGCTATATGAACCTACCTGATTACTTAAAAGAAAAGGTATCACAAGCAGTTTCGCAGCTTGAATTTAATCGTTACCCCGACCCTTATTGTACAAGACTGTGCAAAATATACGCAGAGTATTATAAAATTAATTCGGAGCTTGTAACGGCAGGTAATGGTTCAGATGAACTGATAGCATTGCTGATGAATAGCTTTTTTGAAAAGGGAGATAAAATTTTAACACTGGCACCTGATTTTTCAATGTATGGTTTTTACATATCGTTGGCAGAGCTTGAACAGATGGTCTTTGACAAAGGAAGTGACCTGCACCCAAAAATAGATGAAGTTATCTACTATATAAATACAAACAATATAGCCGGAATTATCTTCTCAAATCCATGCAATCCAACGTCAATGGGGGTGACTACAGAAGATATTATCAAGCTTATCAAAAATGTTAATTGCTTGGTTATCCTTGATGAAGCTTATATGGATTTTTGGGACAGCTCAATTTTGGGCAGAGTTAGCGAGTTTGATAATTTGATTATATTGCGTACCTGCTCTAAAGCGTTTGGCTTGGCGGCAATTCGTTTGGGCTTTGCAGTTGCAAACAAAACACTTACAAATGCAATAAGAGCGGCAAAATCACCATATAACGTAAACAGTATGACACAGACGGTAGCGGAAGTCGTACTGAGCGACCAAAGCTACCTGCAAGAGTGTATTAAGCAATTAAAGCAGGCAAGAGAAAGCTTGTATGAAAGCTTTGTTAAACTGCAAAGCAGAAAATCTGCCATAACAAAGGTGTATAAACCGCAGACAAATTTTGTATTTATAAAAACCACAGATAATAAAGCAGTATTTGACGGTTTGTCACAGCGTGGCATAGCAATAAGATTTATGGGTGAATTTTTACGCATTACCGCAGGTTCACAGGACGAAAACAACGCTGTATTGCAGGCATTGGAGGAAATTTTATGAGAGCAACCGAGATAAACCGCAAGACCAAAGAAACAGATATAAAGCTTGCGATAAATCTTGATGGCACAGGTAAAGCGGAGATAACGACGGGTATAGGATTTTTTGACCATATGCTGACAGCGTTGGCGGTACACAGCGGTATGGATATTCACCTTGAGGTTAAAGGAGATTTAGAGGTGGATTGTCACCACACAATTGAGGATACTGGGATTGTGTTGGGAATGGCACTCGGTGAACTGCTTTCGGATAAAAGTGCAATACAAAGATACGGTACATTTTATGTGCCAATGGACGAAGCATTGGCATTTACTTCAATGGATATAAGCGGCAGAGCATTTTTAGTGTTCAATGCACAGTTTAAAAATCAAAGCGTAGGACAGATGGATTGCTGTATGACAGAAGAATTTTTTCGTGCAGTAGCGGTAAATGCAGGAATAACACTGCATATAAATTTGCTTTACGGCAGCAATGACCACCACAGTATTGAGGCAATATTTAAAGCTTGTGCTCATGCGTTGAAAATTGCGATGGCACCCCACAGCGGCGGTGTACTCTCAACTAAAGGAGTTCTGTGATAAAATGATTGCAATTGTAGATTATGGTGCAGGGAACTTGTTCAGCGTAAAAAATGCGTTTGATTTTTTAGGATTTGAAAGTAAATTAACCGATAATAAAGATGATTTAATTGAAGCCGACGGAATTATTTTACCGGGTGTCGGAGCATTTACAGACGCAATGAAAAAGTTGGAACAAACAGGGCTTATCTCGGTAATAAAAGAACAGGTACAGTATAAACCCTTGCTTGGTATCTGTCTGGGTATGCAGCTGCTGTTTGATAAAGGTTATGAATTTGGTGCTTTCGCCGGATTGGGATTGATACCCGGAGAGGTAAGACTGTTAAATGCAAATGGTTACAAAATACCGCACATGGGTTGGAATTCATTGCAAATTGAACATAATAATCCATTGACAGAGGGTATTAACGAGGGCGATTATGTGTATTTTGTCCATTCTTATATGGCACATACTGAAGAACAATATATAACCGCAACTTGTGACTATTGTGAAAAAGTAACTGCAATGGTATCAAACGGCAATATATATGGGGCACAATTTCACCCTGAAAAAAGCGGTGATGTAGGACTGCATATATTAAGGAACTTCGGAAACCTTGCAATGAAAGGGGCGAAGCAAAATGATAATTCTTCCTGCGATTGATATAAAAGACGGAAATTGTGTTCGGCTTTATAAAGGAGATTTTGCAACGGTTGAAAAGGTAGCGGAAAGCTATCTTGAAACGGCACTTAGCTTTTATGAAGCAGGTGCACAATGGATACATATGGTAGACTTGGACGGTGCAAAAACAGCAGTTCCGCAAAACAGTAAGATTTTTAATCATGTTGCGGCATTGGGTAAACTTAAAGTGGAACTCGGCGGAGGTATTCGAGATATGAAAACGGTAGAATACTATCTGCAAAAAGGAATTGCAAGGGTAATTTTAGGAAGTGCAGCGGTATCAAACCCCGAATTTGTAAAACAGGCAGTAAAAGAATACGGCGAAAAAATTGCAGTTGGAATTGATGCTAAAAATGAATTTGTAGCAGCAGAAGGCTGGTTGGATACAAGCACAGTACATTACATTGAGCTTGCAAAATCAATGGAACAAGCAGGTGTAAGCTGTATTATTTATACAGACATTTCAAAAGACGGTACATTGAGCGGACCAAACCTTGAACATCTTGAACGACTTAGCAATGCTGTAAGCTGTAATATAATTGCAAGCGGCGGTATCAGCGACATAGAGGACATAAAAAATCTCAAGTCAATGAATTTGTATGGTGCAATCTGCGGAAAATCAATTTACAAAGGTACACTTGATTTAAAACAAGCAATAAACCTGTCACAGGAGGGATAAATAAAATGCTTGCAAAAAGAATTATCCCATGCCTTGATGTGCGTGATGGTAAAGTTGTAAAAGGAATAAATTTTATTGGTATAAAAGAAGTCGGTGACCCTGTGGAATGTGCCATTGAATATGACAGACAGGGTGCTGATGAAATTTGCTTTTTGGATATTACCGCAACACATGAGGGCAGAGGTGCAATAATAGATGTAATAAAGCGTACAGCTGAGAATGTTTTTGTTCCGCTTACGGTTGGCGGAGGCATTGGCAGTGTGGAAGATTTCAGAGAAATTCTTCGTGCGGGAGCGGATAAGGTTTCTGTAAATTCGGCAGCAGTACGAAACCCTCAGCTTATTTCCGAAGCGGCAGAAATATTTGGAAGTCAATGTGTTGTGGTTGCAATTGATGCAAGACACAGAGCTGATGGAGGCTTTACAGTAGTAATAAACGGCGGCAGAATTGATACCGGACTTGATGCAATTGAATGGGCAAAAAAAGTACAACAGCTCGGTGCGGGAGAAATACTGCTGACCTCAATGGACGCAGATGGTATGAAAACAGGTTTTGACCATGAGCTTACCAATGCAGTTACACAAGCTGTATCAATACCGGTAATTGCCTCGGGTGGTTGTGGGAGCTTGGAACATTTTTCACAAGTTTTTGAACAAACCGGAGCTGATGCTGCCTTAGCCGCCAGTCTTTTCCATTACAAAGAGCTAACGGTGCAGCAGGTAAAAGACCATCTGAAATCTCATGGTATCCCTGCAAGATGATACGGTTTTCGCCGCTTTGCGGACGTGTGCTTTGCACACGGTAAAAACGAAGTTTTTACACGAAAACCGTATCATGGCAGGGAGCGGGAAATGGCAGTAAGCAAAAGGAGAATAAGAATGGATTTGGAACAATATTTTAAAAAAGGTGAGCTGATACCTACTGTAGTGCAGGAAAAAGATACCGGAAAGGTACTGATGCTTGCTTATATGAACAAAGAAAGTCTTGCACTTACGATAAAAACAGGATATACTTGGTTTTATAGCCGTTCAAGGCAAGAATTGTGGAATAAAGGTGCAACCTCGGGACATTTGCAAAAAGTAACAGAAATGTATGGAGATTGTGATGATGATACATTGCTTGTAATTGTTGAACAAACGGGGCCTGCTTGCCATACGGGTGAGCATAGTTGTTTTTTTAAGCAAATACCAATTACCACACAGGAGGAAAGAGTATGAATGATACATTGAATGGATTATATCAAGTTATACTTGACCGCAAACAAAACCCACAGAGTGAATCTTACACATGCTATTTATTTAACAAAGGTATAGATAAAATTTTAAAAAAGGTCGGCGAAGAATGTAGTGAAACGATTATAGCTGCAAAGAATGGCGACAATGCCGAAACCTGTGAAGAGATAAGCGATTTGATTTATCATTTGCTTGTTATGATGGCAGAACAAGGAATTTCAATGGACGAGCTTATGGCAGTGCTTGAACAAAGACGCCGGAAAGTCGGAAATTTGAAACAATTTCATCAAACGGATAAAAATTCATAAAGACATATTAACTGTGGCTGTGCGTGAGGTGCGTACAGCCCATACATATTTTTACAATACAAGTTAATATAATTGTTTGTATACCAACTTAGTGGTAATTAGCACCACAAAGCGGTGAAACATTAATAAAGAATTTGTATATAATAATGCACTTACTTATTAATGAATTTACAAACAGTTGATTTATTTACAAATATTCATCAGGTTGTACAAAGAACGTTAATAAAATAATAGAATTGCTATATAATAAAATGAAAGAGTGCTTTTCGATATTGCAAATATAAATTAAACGTGATATACTGGCAACATCTTGGATTATTGTGTAATTCAAGTGAAGCGTCTATGTATAAGATGTATAAGATGTAAGAAAGATGTAACGGAGGGAAAAAGATGAAAAGAGCATTAGCGTTATTGCTATGCCTTGGCATGACAATGTCCACCTTTGCCGGATGCGGTGCAAAAAAACCGGAAGCCGAAGGTACAACTCCTGGGGCTGACAGCGATGTAATCAAAATCGGCGTATTTGAACCATTAACAGGTGCAAATGCAGCAGGCGGCGAACTTGAAGTTCAGGGTATGAAGATTGCAAATGAATTATATCCGGAAGTTTTAGGCAAAAAAATCGAACTCGTTATCGTTGATAACAAATCCGATAAGGCTGAAGCAACCACTGCAGCAGCAAGACTTATCGAAAAAGAAAAAGTTGTTGCAATCCTTGGCTCATGGGGTTCCAGCTTCTCAATCGCAGCAGGCGACCTTGTTAAAACAAACAAAATACCTGCAGTTGGTGCATCATGCACAAACCCACAGGTAACACTCGGAAATGACTACTATTTTAGAGTTTGTTTCATTGACCCATTCCAAGGTACTGTAATGGCACATTATGCTTTCGATAAATTGGGAGCTAAAAAAGCCGCTATAATCCAGGAAGTTTCAAATGACTACTCGGTAGGACTTGCTAATTTCTTTGTTAATTCTTTCAAAGAACTTACAGGTGATGAAAATGCTATCGTTGCCACAGCAAACTACAACACAGGTGACCAGGATTTCTCCAGCCAGATTACAACTGTAACTGCTGCAAAGCCTGACGTAATTTTCGCACCGGGTAACTTTACTGAATCAGCACTTATTATTAAACAAGCAAGACTTCAAAATGTTGATATTCCAATCATTGGCGGAGATACATGGGAAACCGAAGACTTTATCACCGTTGGTGGAGCAGAAGTAGAAGGCACTGTATTATCTACATTCTTTGATGAAAACAGTCCTCTTACAGATGAAACAACAAAATTCTTAAATGCATATAAAGCAAAATATCCTGAAGGTAACGTAGCAGCAGTTACTGCACTCGGTTACGATGCATACCTATTGGTATACAAAGCAATTGAAGCCGCAGGCACAACTGACCCGGTTGCAATCAGAGATCAAATTGCAAAGACAACAGAATTGCCATGTGCAACAGGCCTTATTACAATTAATCCTACCGGCGATGCAGAAAAAAATTCTGCCGTTATCAAAATTGTAAAAGACGGTAAATTCCAATATTATGACACAGTTTCAATGGGCACACCCGAAGCGCCTACAGCAAAAGCTCCTGTAGCAGATGCTACTCCTGCAACAGAAGCACCTGCTGACACTGCAAAACCGGCTGCACCTGCAGGCGAACAAGCAGTGGCTCCGAACACTGAAAATCCCGGAACTGCGGCTACAGCAAATCCGGAGGTTGGTGGACAGGAAAAACCTGCTGCATAAGCTTTAAACCTTTATGCACAAGCATATTCCAAACTGACGGTTAACAGAACCGTTCATAACTTATATCCATTATATAATGGATAATCATGTGTAAGAGCATATGATTACATTACTTAAAATAAAAAAATTGAAAAGAGGATCTCTATTATGAAAAAACTACTTGTATTAACTCTCTGTGTTGCTTTGGCTGTAACTACTCTCGTTGGCTGTGGTTCTAAACCAAAAACAGACGCTCCTGCTACAGACGCTCCTGCTGTAGAAACTCCTGCTGAAAAACCAGCTGAAGAAGCTAAACCAGCTGAAGAAGCTGCTCCTGCTGAAGAAGCAAAACCTGCTGACGATGCAAAACCTGCTGACGAAGCTAAACCAGCTGACGAAGCAAAACCTGCTGACGCTGCT
>JAVVRS010000043.1:0-8719 GCA_036654595.1 Oscillospiraceae bacterium
GAGCGGCACTTACTAATTTAATAAACCAACTGTTTAAAAGATAAGAAAAAATATTCACTAAACTCATGGCACAAAAGCACATTATAATTGGTATTATGGCTATAAGTATTAAAGAACGCAAAGGTACTGCAATTTTACCTGCACCATAGGCAAGTCCTGTTATCATACCATCAATGCTGACAGCTATACACACTAAAAATATTTCATAAAATTCCAAAAGTAAACCCTCCATAAAAATAATAATAAGATTTATCTTATATTATGCTTACGGAGGGTTTTTGGTTTACAAATATATATGTTTGCAAGGTAAGATGAAGATGAAAAGGGTAGCCGGGGCGGCACAATCAAGAGCAACCTCCTGCGGAGGTTGCTCTTGGAGCGGTGTGCCCATTTTAAGGGCACACCGCTTGCGGCACGAAGTGCCGCATTGTGCCGCCCCGACTTACGCCTTTAATTAAGGCGTATATTCTTTCTTTTTTCTTGAAAAAGAAAGAACCAAAGAAAAATCGCCTAAAGGATATGGTGTTTCGTTTGTTGCGACAAACGCCTAAGGGCGTTGCCCTTAGAACCTATGATTTTTTGAAAAAAATCAAGTAAAACTTTTAGGTCTTGTTGCAATAAGTAATAGCTAAAATTCTTGAACTCACCGCACAAACAAATTTAACGCATTGTGCAATGTAAAGGTGCGGTCAATTCCGGTGGCGGTTCGCCACCACCGCAGTGACGGAGGGAGTGTGCCACAGATTTACCACCCACCACCGCACAAATAAATTTAATGCATTGTGCAATGTAAAAGTGCGGTCATATCGTCCGGCGGTTCGCCACCACCGCAGTGACGGAGGGAGTTCGTCCCACCAAATAACCTGCGGAGGTTCGCCACCCACCACCGCACAAATAAATTTAACGCATTGTGCAATGTAAAGGTGCGGTCATATCGTCCGGCGGTTCGCCGGTGGCGGTTCGCCATCACCGCAGTGACGGAGGGAGTGTACCACAGATTTGCCATCGGTAATCTAAACCGCAAGGGAAAACTGTTGGTGTTAAAAGATTATAAAAATCAGTTGAGTAAGCTTCAAGTGAAGTAAATTTTTCATTAGTTTTATTTAAATGTTCAAGAGTAGCAAGACTATGTGAAATTGGCAGAGAAGCAGTTTGTTTTGCAAGCTTTAAAATTTGTGTACCACCATTGCCGAGGGCTAAAATTCGCAAATAGGGTGGATTTTTTTTACATAAATCTCCATCTATACCAAGAGCAGCTGAGAGTACCAAACGACGAACCCGAGCTAAAGTATAACGCTTAGTTTTAATATAATCCAGTAAAGAGGAATAACTGTCAGCTTGTTTAATACCATTAAGCAACCGAAACTGTATACCTTCGGTTATATCTGGTAAAGCTTCTACTTGAAGTTTAGAAAGTGAACGTAATTTTGCTAATAAAATACGGTCATAGCCAACAAGTGAAACCGGTGTATTGCCATTTTTAACTCCTTGCATAAATTGTATATAGCTTTCATGTGGTATATAATTTTGAATTTCACTGCCATTTTGTATTAATTCACGAATATAACTGCCACTTGCAAAACCTTGCTGAGGGAATATGGCATCATGTTCTATACCAATTCTGTTTATAGCTACAGGTTGAATTTTACTGTTGGTAAGCAGCAATTGTTTAATATATTCTATTCCTAAAATATTATTGGGACTTTTTAATAATTCAGCCATATAGGGGCTGCCAAGCTCAGAAACAGCTTTTTCTCGTGCAGTGGCAAATGTTATACCACTTGCAAGATACTGCCTGATTACAGCATATAAACGGTCCTCAGTAAGAAGCTGTGCAGTTTGTGTTAATAATGAGATATCTGCATTTTCAGCACCAAATGCAATATAATCAATACAGCCCAGTGCATTAGCAAGAGAAATTCCACCAAAAGCAAAGCGTTCGGCAGTATTCATAGCATATGGCAATGGTAATTCCAAAACTAAATCTACACCACATTGTATGGCAGCGTTTGCACGATTAAATTTATTCATGCAAGCTACATCACCACGTTGAACAAAATTACCGCTCATTATAGCAACAACCATATCATCGGGTGATTTTTTTATTTGATTTATTTGAAACTGATGTCCGTTATGAAATGGATTATATTCAGCAATAACAGCAGTAATTTTCATATAATAATCTCCAATACATTGCATAATGTGTTAAATAATTTGTAGGTTAGTGGGTTGAGTGGGACAACATAAAAAAAATAAGCTTCTGTTGGGCGGCACAATGCGGCACTTCGTGCCGCAGGCGGTATGCCCCAAAGGGGCATACCGCCACAAGGGCAAAAAAACTTGTAGGTTTTTTTGCCCTTGATTGTGCCGCCCAAGTAAACCGGAGGGAATAAAATAATAATACCATGCAAAATAAAATGAAGCAAGCAAAGATAATACAATTAGTATAAAAGGTATATTTTTTGCAAATCCTATAGTATAAACCTAATATTTAAGGAGCGTTCAAATGAAAATATTGGTGCTAAATTCAGGAAGTTCTTCATTAAAATATCAATTATTTGATATGACAAAACAAATTGTAATGGCAAAAGGTAACTGTGAACGAATAGGGGATAACAGTATACTGTCACATAAAACTTTTGATGATTATGAAATAAAAGAAAATAGTTGTTTTAATACTCATAAAGATGTATTTTTATTTATAATTGAATTACTTACATTAGGTGAGCACAAAGTAATCAATTCAATAAATGAAATAGATGGTATAGGTCACCGAGTATTACATGGAAAAGAAAAATATACACGTTCAACTTTAATTGATGATGATGTAATTAAAGATTTAGAAAGTTTTGTTGAATTAGGTCCATTGCATATACCACCACAAGTAGCAACAATAAAAGCGTGCAGAACAATTTTTGGTAAAACAATACCTCAAGTTGCAGTTTTTGATACAGCATTTCATCAAACAATGCCACCTAAAGCTTATATTTTTCCCATACCACTTGAATATTATACAAAATACAGTATACGTCGTTATGGTTTTCATGGCAGCAGTCATTCTTATGTATTAGGGCAATATTTTGCGGCAAAAAAACAAGGTGCTATAGGTTCACGAATAATTACTTGTCATTTAGGTAATGGCAGTTCAATTACAGCAGTTAAAGATGGTCGTTCAATTGATACTTCTATGGGTTTTACTCCACTTGATGGTTTTATTATGGGGACACGTTCAGGTTCGGTTGACCCATCAATTTTACCTTTTTTACAAGAAAAAGAAAATTTATCACCAGATGAAATATCAGAAATTTTAAATAAAAAATCAGGGTTTCTTGGTATTTCAGGTATTAGCAGTGATTTGCGTGATATTGAAAAAGCAGCACAACAAGAGAATGTCAGAGCACAGCTTACTTTAGAAATATTAGTAAGCAGTATTAAAAAATATATTGGACAATATGCAGCGGTAATGAATGGACTTGATGCTATAATTTTTACCGGTGGTATAGGTGAAAATTCTGATGTTGTACGTCATGCTGTTTGTTGTGATATGGAATATTTAGGACTTTATGTTGATGATACACTTTGTAAAGCAATTTCAGGTAAACAAGGTGTTTTTTCTTCTGTAAATTCTAAAGTTGAAGCTTGGGTTATTCCTACCAATGAGGAGCTTCTTATTGCAAATGAAACATTTCAAATTGTAGATTTACTAAACGACCCAACACTCGCCGCCGCCGACAGCGATGCTAAAGCATCGCTGTATTACCGCAAAGCGGTAATAGACGAGGCACCTCACAAAGGTGAGGTGCCTCGTAACGGCGGCGGCGAGAGAGCGGAGAGTAGGCTGAGTGACCCGTATTTGAATTAAACTAAATATACAATCAATATTCGGTGATGGTTTGGTGGTTTAAAATTAAGAAGGAGGAAATAACAATGAAGAAAAAACATAAGCAAAAGCATGAAAGCAGTGGCATAGGACTGCTAATGCTTACAAGCTTTGCTGTAATGCTTGCTTGTGTAGGTTTACTTGCCTTGATAAAAATCCCTAAACCAAATACTTCACCGATATCATCAAATAAAATTATTATTCGTAATTGTGATATGATTTCTATAAATAGTATTGTTATACAAAATAAAAATGGTAAATATACTGCCGTAAATTTAGGTAATCGTTTTATACCAACAGAACATGAAATGATACCATATGATAAAAAAAAGATAGCAGAACTTGTTGAGGCAGCAGGAAAAATTACAGCAATAAAACAAATTACAGAGGTAGTGAATTTATCACGTTATGGACTGACATTACCGCTTGCAACAGTAAAAATTGAATATTTAACTGAAGATGATATAAATTTAAAGATTGGTGCTAAAACCACTGAGGGTTATTATGTAATGATAAATAATCAAATATATATGTTAGAAAATAAAGCTGTTGAACCATTTTTATGGAGTGAAAATCAATTGGTAAGTACGATACTTACACCATCTAAAAATTCAAATACAGAAATAACAGATATAACTTTATCCGGAACAATACGTTCACAACCTATTATAATACAAAAATTTAATCATCAATATAAAATTACTTTACCGACTGAATATAGTATTTCATCTGAAAATATAACCGTTTGGACAGATAAGATTTTCAGTCTTAATGCAGATGAAGTAATAAAACTTGACCCCGGTCAACAAGATTTTGTAAAATACGGTTTAAATAAACCATATTCAATTATTGATATGACAACTTACGACAGCAGTTTTTCTTTGATTACAAGTGAACCTGTAGGAAAATTTTGTTACATCTATTGTGAAGATATACCTGTGATTTATAAAATTTCCACTGATAAATTAACATGGCTAACAATTCAAGTACCAATGCTTACAGGTGAACTATTTACACCTGCACATATAAATGAAGTCGCTAAATTAATTATATCAACACCAACAGCTTCATATAATTATAAACTTACTCATGGTGAAGACGGATATAATGTTAAGCTTAATGATGAATTGATTGCAATTGCTGATTTTGAAAAATTATATAAACTTACCACCACCATTGTTCCTACAGATTATATTGGAAATACTGTACCCAACACTAAACCTATATTAAAATTGCAAATAGTTTACACCGAGCAAGAACGTACTGATGATATAATTTATTTGTATCCCGAAAAAAATGGGCAAATGGAAATTTGGTGTAATGGTTTGTGCGAATTTACAACCAATACTACTGTTGCACAAGCAATATTGGCCTGTATAATACATTGAAGATTAAGGCTTACGCATTGGGCGGCACAATGCGGCACTTCGTGCCGCAGGCGGCTGCCGTTGGCAGCCGCCACAAGGGGCAACCTCCGAATGGAGGTTGCCCCTTGATTGTGCCGCCCAAATGCTGAAATTCAATTCATTTTAAAGCATTATAAAGACGAGTTATGAAATTTGTAAATTCACCTAACAGAAAAAATATGCTTCCCAATAGTTCATAAATTTGCCTCAGTCACCGAGATAACAAGATTTAATATAACTGATAAATCTATTCTATTAGCCTTATATAACATTGTGGTTTACTTGGTAATTTCAATTGATAAGATATCCAAATCTTTTTTATCAACTTCGGCAGGGCATTGTGACATTAATTCACTTGCATTTTGCACCTTAGGGAAAGCAATAACATCTTTAATATTTTCAGTACCCATTAAAATCATACATAAACGGTCAAGCCCAAAAGCCATACCGCCATGAGGTGGAGCACCATATTTAAAAGCATCAATTAAGAAACCAAAACGCTCTTGAGCTTGTTCGGGTGTAAATCCTAAAGCAGTAAACATTCTTTGTTGCAATTCGGTATCATGAATACGAATTGAACCACCACCGATTTCATAACCATTAATAACCAAATCATAAGCTCTTGCATGACAAGAAGCGGGGTCAGATTCAATTTTATCCAAATCATCTAAACGTGGACAGGTAAATGGGTGATGCATAGCCATATAACGACCTTGTTCATCATCATATTCAAATAATGGAAAATCTGTAACCCAAAGTAAATCAAAGCTATCTTTATCAATAAGGTTAAGCATATCTGCAATATGTTTACGCAAAGCACCTAATGCAGCAAAAACCACATCATTTTTATCAGCAACAATCAGTAATAAGTCACCTTGTTTTGCATCAAGAGCAGTATGAATAGCTTGTTTTTCTTCATCAGTAAGAAATTTTTCATAAGATGAAGTTAAAGCTTCATTTGTCCAACGAGTATAAGCTAAACCTTTAGCTTTATAAGTTTTAGCAAATTCTACAAGCTTATCAATTTCTTTACGGGTAATTTTATCAGCACCGCCTTTGATATTTATACCACGCACACTGCCACCATTTTTAATAGCATCTGCAAATACTTTAAATTCGGTATCTGCAATTTCTTTAGATAAATCACATATTTCAAGACCGAAACGAGTATCAGGTTTATCAGAACCGAAACGACTCATAGCTTCATCATAAGGTAAACGACGTAAAGGAGTAACAATATCCATATTTAATACTTTTTTAAAGATATATTTAACAAAATTTTCATTAATTTGCATAATCATATCTTCATCAACAAAGGACATTTCAAGGTCAATTTGAGTAAATTCAGGTTGACGGTCAGCACGCAAATCTTCATCACGAAAACATTTTGTAATTTGCATATAACGGTCAAAACCCGAAAGCATTAATAATTGTTTATATAATTGAGGAGATTGAGGTAAAGCATAAAATTTACCCGGGTGTACTCTTGATGGAACAAGATAATCTCTTGCACCTTCGGGAGTAGATTTAATAAGTATTGGAGTTTCAATTTCAATAAAACCATTTTCATCATAATAATCTCTTGCAGCTTTTACAATTTTATGACGAGTTAAAAGAAAATTCTGCATTGGTGGGCGACGCAAATCCAAATAACGATATTTCAGACGTAATTCTTCTTTTACATTTGTTTTTTCTGTAATTTCAAACGGTGGAGTTTGTGCTTTAGAAAGTATAGTTAAATTTGTAACTTTAATTTCAATTTCACCTGTTTTAATATCTTTATTGACAGCTTCACGTTTAATTACAATACCTGTTGCACCTACAACAAATTCTGCACGAAGTGAGGCAGCTTTTGTAAAAGTTTCTCTATCGGTTTCATCATTAAAAGCCAGCTGTACAATGCCGCTTCTATCACGCAAATCTACAAAAATCAAGCTGCCTTTATCACGTCCACGTTGAACCCAACCACAGACGGTAACTTCATTGCCAATATTGTTTACGGATAAATCTCCGCAATAATGTGTTCGTTTTATAGTTGTTAAACTGTTCATAAAGATGATACCTCTTTTATTTGTTTTTTACGGTGGTAATTATATGGTTGGTGCATAGGTTTGAGCATATAATGCAGGAATAAACAGGTCAATATCAAGAGAAATTGGGGTAGCTTCACCTGTTTCCATATTTTTAAGCTGTGCAATACCTGCGGTAAGCTCATCATCACCAAGGACAACAGTAAATTTTGCACCGATTTTATTTGCATATTTCATCTGAGCTTTAACAGAACGGTCCATAACATCATTTTCAGCCCAAAAGCCTTCACGTCGCAAAGCAGCAACCAATTGAGTACTATGGTCTTTAGCGGCATTACCCATAGGTGCAATATAAATATTACAATGTTTTTCTTCAGGGAACAATGCACCATTTTGCTCCATAACAAGGAGTAAGCGTTCAATACCCATAGCAAAGCCCAGACCCGAGGTGGGACTGCTGCCTAATTGTTCAATTAAACCATCATAACGACCGCCACCGCAAATTGTTACATTTTCACCTTGGTATTTTGCAACAAATTCAATTACAGTTTTAGTATAATAATCAAGTCCACGAACAATAGTAGGGTCAATTTCAAAAGGAATACCCATTAAAGTAAGAGCACGCTTTAAGCCTTCAAAATGCTCAGTACATTCGTCACAAATATATTCCAATATATTAGGAGCACCTTTAGCAATTTCTTTACATGATGGAGTTTTACAGTCAATAATTCGCATAGGGTTTTTTTCAAGACGAGTTAAACAAGTTTCACATAAATCTTGCTTATAACCATTAAGATATTCAAGTAAAGCTTTATGATAATTTTTACGGCAAGTAGGGCACCCAATTGAATTAATAAGCAGTTTAAAATCTGTTACACCAAGAGATATAAGTAAATCATAAGCTACAGCAATAACTTGAGCATCAATTTCGGGACCTTTTGCACCAAAACATTCAACACCAAATTGATGAAATTCACGCAATCGGGTAGCTTGTTTTTTTTCATATCTAAAACATGAACCTATATAACAAACTCTAAGTGGTAAAACACCGCTGCCAAGCAATCCATTTTGAATTACACTTCTGCATACACCTGCGGTAAATTCTGGACGCAATGAAATACTGCGGTCACTTTTATCTAAAAAGGTATACATTTCTTTTTGTACTACATCAGTGGTATCACCAACACCACGGCTAAACAATTCAGTATGTTCAAAGGTTGGTATACGAATTTCTTTAAAGCCATAAAGTTCAGCGGTTTCGAGCATCTTTTTTTCTACATATTGCCAACGATAACTATCTTGCGGCAATAAATCCATAGTTCCTCTGGGTAATGAAATCTGATTTGCCATATTTTAAATTCCTTTCACCGGCGTACCGCCGGACGATATGACCGCACCGGCGT
>JAVVRS010000044.1:0-4759 GCA_036654595.1 Oscillospiraceae bacterium
AATTGAATTTAGGAAGCTTTCATTGCTGCATAAAGGCATTTCCAACGAAAACGAACTGTAAAAACTAAATCAAGCAAACAAAAAAGCCTCTGCAAAGCTCATTGCAGAGGCTTAAAATTATTTTTTAATGGTTTTTATACCGAGAATATGCTCTTTAACTGCCAGTAAATCTGATATATCAACATATCCGTTATTATTTACATCAGCAGCAAGATAATGTATTCCTTTAAGGCTTTCTATTCCCAATATATGGAATTTTATCGCTACTAAATCACAAATATTTATCAGCTTATCATTGTTACAATCACCATATGACAGTTCTGCCCCTGTTATCTTTAAGTTTAATGTCATATCTTGCTCCGTACCAATTTCTACTGTAGATATTAAGGCTTCTCCTTCATTTTCTACCGACAAAATAAACACGCCATCTTCACCGGCTGATGGAGTAATTGTTGCTCCGCAGTTATTTAGTCCAAAGGTCATTTTACCAATATTACTGTGTAAAATCGGCTCTAATCCATATTGAAGCCTGATTTTTCTGGGTCTGTCTGTCGCAACATTAAAATTTTCTTGAATTGCATGATAAATGCCATTTTGGTCCTCTATAAAGAAAAGACATTGATTTTGGGCTGTAATAAAAACTTCGGACTTAAAAGTTTTCTGATTTGCGGTACAGCTCATCACTAATTTTATAGCATTATTGGGTATGATTTTTTTAGCTCTAATTGTAAATTTTCCATAACCCATAGTTACATCTGCATATTCTGACACATCGGTAATTAAATTTGTATCTGTAGCAATCAATTCTGCATTAATGCTTGTTATATCTCGTGGTGAAATAAGCCCCGTATTATCAGCCGGATAAATAATCATTTCTTTACCTGTACTCAGTGTAAATATTTTATCAAGCGGAGTTGACACGTTTGTGTCGGCATCAACCATTGCAAAGAAACCTTCGGACTGTTTTGGGAACCTAATTGGTACAGATGCTGATGAGGTTGTTTCATTGGTGGTAATATACAGCATTATAACACCGGAATCCCAATAATTATCAAGCGGTGTAATACTTACTATTCCCGGTTCATTATCTGTAATTATAGAAAAATGTTGTTCAATCTCAGTATCGGACAGTATATAGTCTTTGTTATCCTTAATCATAACAACTGACATCTTAATATTGGTAAAGTCAAATAAAGGTATCCTGCCATCGGTACCGGTATATTGAAAAAAGATTTCTTGTACTTCATTTGGCTGCATTGTCAAGGCATCTATCATAGGTTCATCATCTAAAAAATATGGAGAAGATGTAATTGTTGTGTCATCAAGGGAGGAAATAGTCAAAGGCAAAATGTACTCCTTTTGGTCGGCAGTAATCAAAATCTTTGTATCACATTCAAAAAAGCTGCTTATGGTTATTTCATCAGATGTATAGCTAAAATTTATCCAATTTAAGTCTTCACAGGAGTAATAGCTGCTTCCGTCAGCAAGCTTAACATAAAGTTTTACATCAGTAATATTATCAAGCTTTTTATAC
Organism: Oscillospiraceae bacterium; assembly: GCA_036654595.1. Lineage (GTDB taxonomy): Bacteria > Bacillota > Clostridia > Oscillospirales > Ruminococcaceae > RGIG7389. The sequence goes on from JAVVRS010000044.1 coordinate 1,535, forward strand.
ACATTTTCATCAGTACTTACAGTAATAATCGCACCGCTACCCCACTTATCCTGAAATGCTATTCCGCCTGACGGTTCTTCGTTCCAAAAAGCGTATGCTACATTTTCGGTTTTTGAACTTAGTTCCTCGGCAAATGCAGTTACCGCAAACATTGTAAACACAAGTAATATTGACCATAGCAGTGATAATACTTTCTTTAACATTTTTATTCTCCTTTATGTCATAAATCCATGATGTTATAAAATATATTACACCGGCATAAATGCACTTGCAATATTTATATCGAATAAGCAGTACATTTAGTCAGATAAATCAGTATCAGAGCATACTATATATAGTATTTTGTATATAGTATATATATGTTGATAAGCACTTGCTACTGTGCTACTATATAAAATAGGGTAATACCTATGGATTACTGTACATATTAATGTATGGGTGATGATGTGAACAAGAAAATTCTTATTTTAATAGCTTTAATTGCAGCAATATTATCGGTGGTAATAGTTTCAACACAAAAAATCAGATATGCACAAGCTACCATGGCAGGAATTGACACAAAGCTTAAAATAATTATAGACCCCGGACATGGTGGGTTTGATGGCGGAGCAGTTGGCATTGATGGTACCGTTGAAAAAGATATCAATCTTGAGATTTCTTTAAAACTTAGAGAAATTTTGCTGGTAAGCGGCTTTGATGTAATTATGACACGAGAAGATGACCGCTCAATACACGATAATGGGTTATTTAAAGTTAAAAATCAAAAGACCTCTGATATGCAGAACCGACTTAAACTGATACAAGCAAACCCAGATGCACTCTTTATCAGCATACATCAAAACAAATTCCCGCAGCAAAACATTTGGGGGGCACAGGTGTTCTACAGCACCAACAATGAGGTATCAAAACAATTTGCAGGAGTGCTGCAAAGCAACTTAAAAAAATATTTGCAGCCGCAAAACAATCGTGAAATAAAGCCCGCTGATAATGGCTTATATCTTCTTTATAATGCAGAGATACCGGCTGTTTTGGTAGAATGTGGTTTTATCTCCAATGCAGAGGAATGTAATAAACTTAAAACAGAAGAATATCAAAAAGATATTGCGTATGTAATTTATTACTCGATAATGAATTTACAAAACGAAAGGGAAGTAACAAATTGAAAGCTAAAACTTACTATATATGCAGTAACTGCGGTAATAGACAAGCAAAATGGATGGGCAAATGCCCGGAATGTAATGCTTGGAATACACTTGAAGAACAAATTGAACAACCGACTTCATCTAAAAGCAAAGCAGGCAGCAGTTCATCATCAGTACCGTCTATATCAGTCAATAAGCTCAGTGAAATAAACTGGGGGGAAGAATATCGCTATACTACAGGTATAGGTGAACTCAATCGTGTTCTCGGCGGAGGGATAGTCCTAGGCTCTGTAATTCTTTTAAGCGGCGACCCAGGTATCGGTAAATCCACCCTGCTGCTTCAAATATGTGAAACCTTGTGTAAAAGCGGAGATGTACTTTATGTTTCGGGAGAAGAAAGTGCCAGACAGATAAAGCTTCGTGCCAACCGTTTAGGTGTCACCGCCGACAATCTTCATATCGGTGCAGCCACTGATATAGAATCAATTATTGAAACAATACATCAAATGAAGCCAAGTGTTGTTATGATAGACTCAATACAAACAATGAACCTTACATCATTATCTTCATCTTCCGGAAGCATTGCACAGGTTCGTGAATGTACTCAAATGCTTATTCTTACAGCTAAATCTTTAGAAATACCTATTTTTATAGTAGGACACGTCAACAAAGAGGGTAGTATAGCCGGCCCTAAGGTCATGGAGCATATGGTGGACGTTGTGCTGTATTTTGAGGGTGAACGCAACCTTGCATATAAGATTTTACGCGCAATAAAAAACCGCTATGGTTCAACAAATGAAATCGGTGTTTTTGAGATGGGTGACAACGGACTTGATGAAGTACCAAATCCTTCACAGGCACTGCTTGCCGGCAGACCCGAAAACGTATCGGGAACCTGTGTTGCGTGTGTAATGGTTGGCAGCCGTCCAATACTGGCAGAATTTCAAGCACTTGTGAGCAAAACCAGCTTCAATATGCCAAAGAGAGTATCCACCGGCTTTGATTTTAATCGTGCTGCTTTGCTTATTGCCGTTTTAGAGAAACGATGCGGTTTTTATATGGGTAATATGGACGCATACATCAATGTTGTAGGAGGATTACGGCTTGATGAACCGTCCGCTGATTTACCTGTTGTGCTTGCATTGGTATCAAACCTGTTGGATAAACCAATTGATGATGATATCGTTGCCTTTGGAGAAGTAGGGCTTGCAGGTGAACTGCGTTCTGTTTCTCATGTTCAAACAAGAATTAATGAAGCACAGCGTCTGGGTTTTACACGATGTGTTCTTCCCAAGCAGTGCTTAACAGGCATTAAACCTACCACCAGTATGGAGCTTATCGGTGTAAAAAACTTGTACGATGCAATTAAACTTATTAAATAGCAGATGATGGTATATCGCTTGAGGTTGGTTTTTGCGGTGTAAGCGATGCGTTATAATATGGACAACTGTCAGTAGTATTGCTCAACTGATGAATACCGTCCAGATTGCAGTAACCGTCACATTGATGATTACATGGCTTATTGCAGGGAATTAGATTCATCATTTTTCCACCTTTATTAAAATAATATCAAAACAAACAGGCTTTCATCATAATGAGGGTCTGTTTTTTTGTGTTACTTGTTTATTTTAACCATCAAATCTCTTTTTATATGCAATGCAAATATTTTAAAAAGCAGAAGTATAATTATAAGTAATATCAGTAAAATAATCAGGTAGATATGTTTGAGAGAACTATACTCATTTTATAACAGCGGGAGTGATATTCTTTTGCGTTTTGTTTGTATTGCCGCATTGATGGCTTTGGTATATTCCATATCATTTATTCCTCAAATTATTTTAAATGACATACCTAAAACTGAATATGTCAGACCTGTAAGTATGGATTATCAAGAAAAAGTTGTTGCTTCGGGTTATATTACGTCATCTGCAATGCGTGAAGCATATATAAGCAGTCCGCTGATTGCCTCCGAATTAAGATTTTCAGTCGGTGACACTGTACAAAAAGGTGACGTAATCGCTGTAATCGACACCGAACAAACTAAAGCGGCTTTACAAAACTCAATTACAGCAGAACAATCAAG
>JAVVRS010000044.1:4769-8589 GCA_036654595.1 Oscillospiraceae bacterium
TGTTATGGCAGCATATGGCATTGACCAAGAGGGTATAACCTCTATTTTATCCACGCAGCACCCAACTGTTACGGCGGTGAGTAAATCCAAAGAAGTTATCATACCGTCGGTATTGACTGCACCAATAACAGGTACTATCACAGCATTGTCATTACAGGAAGGCGTACTTACTCAAACAGATAAGCCTGTCATGGCAATCTCAAACACCTCCGCCTATATCGCCAAAGTATCAATAAGTGAGGACGATATCTCAACTGTTGCAGTAGGTGATAAGGCTGTAATAAGCGGTGATGCTCTCGGTGACAGCGACTATAGCGGATTGGTAAGCAAGATATACCCAACCGCTAACCGTAACGGTGATGCAACAACGGTAACGGTTGAAATAGCTCTAACGGCATCTGATGATTGTCTTAAAGACGGATATTCTATTAAGGCGGAAATTTTTACCGGAGAGGCAAAACAGGTAATCAGTGTTCCATACGAAGCAGTAGGGCAGGATAAAGAAAATACAGAATATGTGTATCTTTACTCCGCAGGCAGAGCGATACGCAAAGATGTGTCTACCGGTGCCGAGATGACCTATTGCACAGCAATAGACGGAATTACCACCGACGCTGTAGTTTTACTTGAACCCGAACGTCTTGAAAGTGGTGGCAGAGTAATAGTAACAGGAGAGGGAAATCCTGTTTATGATTGAAAAATTAGGTGAAGAATGAGAATGATTTTTTATGATGTTTGAACAAATCAAATACAGTTTTAAAAATCTGTTTCGCAAACGCTTCCGCACAACACTTACTGTTATGAGCATCTGTATAGGTGTTGCCGCAGTAGTAATGATTACAACCATTTCAGAGGTCGGTAAAGCTGCGATTAATACTGAATTAAACAGTCTTGGGCTTGACGGCATTACCTTAGGTGCCGATAAAAAACTTTTATCGGCAACGCTTGGAGAAAAAGAGCTTGAAACTGTAAAACGCAACAGTGCAGTTGCCTGTGCAGCTCCTGTTGTTGTAAGCTATACCGAAGCAAAGTTAAGAGGTTTAGTTGCCGATACATTGGTTTGGGGTATAGACCAAAATGCCGAGAAGGTAATTTCACTTACAACTAAGTATGGCAGACTTATAAATAAAAATGATATCAAAGAGGGCAGAGCAGAAACTATTGCAAAATCGTTTTATAAGAGAGAAAATATTGTAGGCAAAGAAATACGGCTGCTGCTTAAAGACGGGTATCAAAATTTTACGGTTGTGGGTGTTGTAACTTCAGGCGGAAATGTCTTTCAAAGTTTAGCGGTGGGTTATATTCCGTCCTTTGTGTATCTGCCCTACACTGCAATAGGAAACAAAGCGGAGGTAAAAAGCTTTGACCAAATTATAATAAAGCTTAAAGAGCAAGAGGAAGCTGAAATCATAGGTGAAGAAATTGTAAATACATTGTCGGCAATGAATGGCGTAAGCAAGGCATACAGTACCGAAAATATTATTGCTCAAAAGCAATCGCTAAATAAAATGCTGGATATAGTAACCCTTCTGCTTTCAGTGATTGCAGGCATTTCTCTGATGGTAGCAGGGCTTGGTATTATGACCGTAATGCTAGTGTCGGTAAATGAAAGGACACGAGAAATAGGAATAAAAAAATCAATAGGTGCAACCCCAAAAGTCATAGTTACAGAGTTCTTATATGAAGCATTTCTGCTTTCTCTTATGGGCTGCTTATCAGGTGTGGCTTTAGGCATACTTTTTGCGGCGGCAGGTTGCATAATATTTAGTCTTCCGCTCTTGTTAAACTTTAAAATGATACTTCTTTGTTTTGCCTTTACATTAATGATTGGCGTATTATTCGGTGCATATCCTGCCAAGCTTGCCGCAAAACTAAAACCTGTAGATGCTTTACGATTTGAGTAAGCTTTGCGGTTTTGAGCAATTATACTAAGTTATACAGTCTATTATTAGCCACAATATTAGTGTTAATTTTACAACAAATGTGGTAAAATTATTATATTGATATTTTGTGAAAGGTTGTGACTTGTATGCGTGATTGTCCTTTTTGTCTTGGATTTAAGAATATTATTGATATTTTGATGAAAAAGTTTTCCGAGTTCAATGTTTGGGAGGTTGCGGCACTTAAAGCCTATATGCTTACAGTAGGTATCCTTATAGGAAGCTGCTTTAGCAACATCTGCAAAAAACTCAGAGTTGTTCTGATTATCGTTTGGGGGATATCATTTTTAGTTATGACATATCGACTTTTCCTTAAACCTTTGGTTGAGTACATGCTGGAGTGGGAACGCTAATTACAAAGCATAAGCTATAATGTAAAATAATAATCCAAAAGCTTACGAGTATTTTTAAAATACTCGTAAGCTTTTTTTATTTTTAAGTTCTAATAGCAATGGTTAAAGAATAATCATGGTAGTAACAACCGAATAAACAGGAGGACAAACCATGCAGGAACTAAAAAAAGATACTCGATACATAGAAGCCATATCATTAATGCCGTCCCACATAAAGACAATGCTGCTCCTTGTGCCTAATGAACTCACCTTTTCCGTACATGAAATCCGTCTGCATATAGGTAGCCCACCGGGCTTATGGACAAGCAGCGGATACAGCTTTGTAAGTGAAAAAGGTATGCTTACCAAACAGCCTATGCAAAACTGTCCGCCGGTCACTTCCTCTGATATCTTACAGGTATTTCAAGCTTTGTGCCGTTACTCGGTACATACACATCAGCATGAAATCAGTCAAGGTTTTATCTCGATAGCAGGTGGTCATCGTGCAGGTATAGGTGGTACCGCTGTTTACAAAGACGACACCATAGCGTCCATCAAAGATATCACCTCAATCAATCTTCGAATTGCACGTCAGGCAATCGGCTGTGCGACACAGCTTATACATAATATCTTTTCGCAGAAGCTGTGTTCTGTAATCCTTGCAGGTGCTCCGTCAACCGGTAAAACCACCATGCTCAGGGACATTGCCAAACAGCTTTCAGAGGGTAAACTAGGTGAATGTGTAAAAGTATCAGTGGTGGACGAACGCTGTGAAATTGCCGCTGTCTATATGGGCAATGCAGGTAACAGCCTTGGACCTGCCTGCGATATTTTAAGTGGATATGCCAAGGCAGATGGAATTTTACAGGCAATCAGAACGCTGTCACCACAGGTAATAATCTGCGATGAAATCGGTACGGAACGTGAACTGATTGCCGTACAGGACAGCTTTAACAGCGGAGTAAATATTATTACATCAATTCACGCAGATAATCTTGATGATTTAAAAAAGAAACCGCAAGGCAGACGACTTTTAGCAACAGGCGAGTTTGAAAAGCTGGTATTTTTAGACCGAAACTCTGTTGGGCAAGTTCGTGAGATAGTAAATATAAATGGGCAGGTGAAGGAATGTGATTAAACTGCTCGGCTGTATCTTAATTATTGCAAGCACCGCAAGTGTTGGTATGATTGCGGCAGAAAAATTAAATTCAAGGGTTAGAGAGCTTGAACAAAGCATAATCATGCTACAGATAATCTGTGATGAATTGCGATACACCTTGGCACCAATGGACAGTATACTTGAAAGCTTGTGTGCAAATCCAACTATGCAAAATTATAAGCTGCTTAATCTCTATAAAAAATTTACAGATTGTGAAACCTTTAATGAAAGATTGATAAAGTCATTTAACTGCTATATAGGTTCACTAAACAAAACGGATATTTCACTTTTGTCCGAGATAACAACATTTCTTGGCAGATACAGTGCGGAAAGTCAGATTGCCTCTTTGGAAAATATCATTGCAAGGCTTGATTTTCAAAGAGATGAAG
>JAVVRS010000045.1:0-8515 GCA_036654595.1 Oscillospiraceae bacterium
ACATTCATTTCCGCACGACAGGTACGAATACCTTTAATTGCGTCCATAATGCGTTCAAATTCTTGTTCTTCTGCGGTAAAAGCAAGTGCCTCATCATAAATAGGATATTGTGAAATCATTATACTTTCACCTTTATGAGGAAGTGCCTGCCAAATTTCTTCTGTAATAAATGGCATAAATGGGTGTAATAATTGCATTGACCCCGACATAACGGTAACGAGTACATTTTGTGCAGCTTGTGCAGTTTCACCGCCTGCCCATAAACGTGTTTTGGTAAGCTCAATATACCAGTCACACATAACGTCCCATAAGAAATCATACAATTTACTTACTGCAATACCGAGTTCAAATTTTTCAAGATTATCTGTAACTTCTTTAGTTAATGTATTATATTTACTTAAAACCCATTTATCTTCAATGCTCAAATTTTCCGTAACAAGATTACTTTCCATATCTTCAGGTAAATTCATTAAAATAAAACGTGTAGCATTCCAAATTTTATTGGCAAAATTACGGCTTGCTTTAACTTTTTCATCGGTAAATCTCATATCATTACCTGGGCTGTTACTTGTTGCAAGAGTAAATCTGAGTGCATCAGCACCATACTTATCAATTATTTCAAGTGGGTCAATACCATTGCCTAAAGATTTACTCATTTTTCTACCTTGAGCATCACGCACCAAGCCATGAATAAATACTGTATCAAACGGAGTTTTATTCATATTATGAACACCGCTGAAAATCATTCTTGCAACCCAAAAGAAGATAATATCATAACCTGTTACTAAAGTATTTGTTGGATAAAAATAATCCAATTCGGGTGTTTTATCAGGCCAGCCCAAGGTTGAGAACGGCCACAATGCAGAGCTAAACCATGTATCCAAAGTATCGGGGTCTTGTGTAATATTTTTACTTCCGCATTTTGTACAGGTTGTAACTGCTTGTTTAGCAACCATTGTTTCACCGCAATCTTCGCAATAATATGCAGGTATACGATGACCCCACCATAATTGACGTGAAATACACCAATCTTTAATATTTTCCATCCAGTGATAAAATATTTTATCAAAGCGTTCGGGAACAAACACAGTTTCTTTATTTTTAACAGCTTCAATTGATGGTTTTGCCAGTGGTTCCATCTTTACAAACCATTGTTTTGATACTCTTGGTTCAACACTTGTATTACAGCGATAACAAGTACCTACATTATGTTTATGTGCTTCAATTTTAACAAGATATCCACCTGCTTCAAGGTCAGCAACTACAGCTTTTCTTGCATCTTTTGAGGACAATCCATTATATTTACCACTCAGTTCATTCATTGAGCCATCATCATTTGTTACAGTTATTACTTCTAAATTATGACGCAATCCCACTTCAAAGTCATTAGGGTCATGTGCAGGTGTAATTTTAACACAGCCTGTACCAAATTCCATCTCAACATAGCTATCCGCAATAATTGGAATTTCTTTATTTACAAGCGGAAGTATTAACATTTTACCTACTAAATCCTTATATCTTGTATCTTCGGGATTAACTGCAACCGCAGTATCACCAAGCATAGTTTCAGGACGTGTGGTTGCTACAATCATTGAACCTGTACCATCAGCAAGAGGATATCTGATATGCCACAAATTACCATCTTGTTCTTCATATTCTACTTCTGCTTCTGAAATTGAAGTAAGACAATTCGGGCACCAATTAATCATTCTTTCGCCACGATAGATAAGCCCTTGATTATACAGATTAATAAAGACTTCCTGTACAGCTTTGGAACAACCTTCATCAAGAGTAAATCTTTCTCTTTCCCAATCACATGAGCAGCCTAATTTTTTAAGTTGACCTGTAATAGTCCCACTGTATTTATCTTTCCAGCTCCATGCTCTTTCAAGAAAAGCATCACGTCCGAGGTCATCTTTAGTAACACCTTCTTTTTTCATTTCGGCTACAATTTTAGCTTCGGTTGCAATAGAAGCATGGTCGGTTCCCGGCATCCACAAAGCTTCATATCCTTGCATTCTTCTAAATCTGATTAATATATCCTGCAAAGTATTATCAACGGCGTGTCCCATATGCAATTGACCTGTAATATTAGGTGGTGGCATTACTATTGTATATGGTTTTTTATTGGGGTTTGGCTCTGCGTGAAAATATTTTCCATTAAGCCAAAACTCATACGTTTTATTCTCAACAGCCTTCGGGTCATAAACCTTTGGAAGTTCTTTTTTCATTTAGTTAACCTCTCTCTGTTTGATTATTCAAATTATACGATATCGTTTTAATTATACTAGCAGACTGTTGTTATTTCAAGTATAATACTATAAAAAGCCAAAAGATTTCCCTTTGCAATTATATTTCAATCTATATTCAGTTACTTTTAAAATTAAATTTACAATTCCATGTAATTTATACTGTATAGTCTATGTTATACTTTAATCACTATAAAAACAGTTCCCCTAAATTTGCACAATTCCGGCGGCACAATCTGTATGGCACATTCTGTGCCATACAGTGCGGCGAACGCCGCAGTGGTGCGTAAAACGCACCACATTGTGCCGCCGGAGATGTAAGCAAATCAGTATTTTAAAGACGGAGGAAACCAAGTGGAAAGATGGCAGCAAACAGGTTCAAATAACTGTTACACATATGTGGAGGGGATAGGATTTCCGCCGCCGACAGAACAGCAGCAGCAAATAAATAAGATAAAATCATTTTCCAATAAAATCGGTGCAGGTACAGTGTTGATATTATTATTAAGTATGATATTACCATTTATATTTATGCTGATTTTACAAATTCAAAATCCAAATATCAGCACCGAACAACTTTCCGAAAGTTGGGTATTCACCATTGCAAATGCACTGCTTTCAGCAGTTGTGTTAATTTTACCCTTTACATTTGTTTGGAAAACTTGTAAAGCTCCGTTCAAAGTAGTTTTCCCTGTATCAAGTAAAGATATCAAATTAATTATACCTGCTTGTGCCGTCGGTTTGGGAGTATCAGTTATCGGAGGATTTATCTCAGCATTACTCTCGGCATTTTTCTCAATCTTTGGTACTACACCTATTATGGGTGATTTTTCAATTCCAACCAATGCAGCCGCCGCTGTAATTTTCATTATAGAACTTGTCGTAATTGTACCTATTACCGAAGAATTTGTATTTCGTGGTGTTATTATGGGCGTGTTAAGACAATTCGGAGATTATTTTGCAATCGGTGTTTCTGCATTGTTGTTTGCACTTCTTCATCGTAATATGGTTCAGTTTCCAAATGCGTTTATTATGGGGCTTATCTTAGGTTATTTTGTTATCCGTACCGGTTCCATCTGGACAGGCATTATTATACATGGTGTAAACAATGCCGTTGCAATTGGTATTACAGCATTAATGACAATTTTCACTGAGCATAATATGGCATTAAGCTTATCGGTATATGGTTTAATGCTTTCAGCCGGTCTGATTGGCTTTTTTTATTTTTGGATACGTCAAGAAAGCAAAATTGTATTTAAAGACCGTGCAGTCAGTTTAACAGTGCGGCAAAAGCTTTTCAGTTTTTTCACTGCACCTATGCAGGTAACAGCTGTTATTTTAATGGTGCTTTCTATTCTCAGCAATTTCACAAGTATTTAGCATTTTAGGAGATTTTCACATGAAAAAAGAGCAGGATATTTATTTTATGCAGCTTGCTTTACAAGAAGCACAAAAAGCTTATACTCTTGGTGAAGTACCTGTTGGTGCTATACTTGTCAAAGATAATCATGTTATTTCATCAGGTTATAATCTGCGTGAAAGTAAACATAATTCACTTGCTCATGCAGAGCTTGTTGCTATCTCCGATGGTTGCAAAGCACTCGACAGTTGGCGTCTTGATGGCTGTACCATTTATGTTACTCTTGAACCATGTCCAATGTGTACCGGTGCAATCATAAATTCTCGTATTTCTCGCATTGTATATGGTACCCCTGATGATAAAGCAGGTTGTTGTGGTTCTGTAGCAAATTTACTTGCAATGGATTTTAACCATCGTCCGGTTCTCACAGGTGGTATTCTTAAAGAAGCTTGTGCTGATATTTTACAATCTTTTTTTCAAGCTTTACGTTAATCCCCTCCGCCCCACCACCTGAGTAAAAATCCACAATATTCCCAAAGCAAACACTCAAGATAGCTACAAAACAAGGGCAGGAGCGAAATCGCTCCTGCCCTTTGCTCTATTCAATCTTATTTAGCAGGTGTTGTTGCCGGTGCTTCGGTCTTTGCAGGTGCCGGTGTATCATCACCTATAAGTTCATCATCTCCGCCTGCTTGTGTAGGAGCTGTAGAATCATCATCAGGTGCATTTTCACCTTGACTGATTTGTTCCTCCATCTGTTGGTTCATCTGTTCCATAAATTGTTGCATCATCATTTCTTGCTGATATTCTTCAAAAGAAATTAAAGTTTCATCATTAAGCTCTGCAAGTTCAATTTTAGGTTCACCGTTTATGTTTTCTAATGTATCGGTAAATGTAAGCAAAAGGTTGGTTTCATTGTTAACAATATCTGCTGACATAACCTGTTTAACAACCATACCTGTGCTGTTAATTGTAGCTGTATAGGTCATTTTGTTAATTTCAGTATTATCAATCATACCATTAGCGGCATCAATTTGACTTTTAACCTGTTCATCAGCAATTCCATTAAGTTCTTCATCTGTATATTTAGGTGCATCTTCTTGAGTAGCGAGATAATTTTTATAATCGGCAATCATCGCTTTTTTACTTTGTTCACGAGTTATTTCATCACCGAGAGTAAAATCCACATATAAAAATTTGGCAAGTTCTTTTGCGGTTTCTCCGGTAATTTCATTAGTAATAATAGTATTTTCGCCATCTTTTTTAGAGGAATATTTTAATTCTTTGGTATTTTCGAGTTCAGATATTTTTAATGGTAAACGAGTTGTATAACCTTGCATAGCATCTACATTCGCCGCTGTAATATCAGGAAGTTCCAATTTAATATATCGTTTATCATCTACTTTTTGATACATAACGCCATCTATAAACATTACATCAATATTTTGTTCATCACCCATTTGTTCACCATGTAATGTGCCTGTACCTGTTTTGCCATTATCTTTATATGCAACTGTAACTGTTTTTTCAAATACATCAACAGTTGGGGCATCTTTTTGAGCCATTTGCACTTTAAGAGAGCTTACTTGTTGAACTGCTGTAAGTCCGGTAGTTGTTTCAGAGGCTGTTTTTAGAGTTTCGATAGATTTTGTACTGCTTGAACAGCCTGTCATCATCATACTCAGACAAAGAACAACTGCAAGCGATGCTTTAATAAATTTTTTCATAAACTGTTTTCTCCATTCTGCCGATATGGCAAATACATTTTAGGTAACGCCACACAAATCATGGTATACAGCTTGCCTGCTACAAAGTTTTATCAGATAAAATAAAAAAAAGCAAAAAAGAATAACCTGATATATTACTGAAAAATTTGTTAGGCAAGATGTGTTCCAAAGCATTAGCTGCAAATTGTGTAATGTTTCCCGTTAATCTTGCGGTAGATTTTCTTCTATATAATCCTGTACTTTATAGAGGATTTTTCTATCTACCAACGCTGTAAGTTTAGTTCCGTTTTCACTGAAAGCTTCATCTAAAATTTTACCTGTCGCACGAATTTCATTTACTAATACCGACTGATTATATGGAATAAGCAAACTTAATTTATGATGTGTTTTGGGCAAATTTTTTGCAATTTTATTCAGCATTTCATCTAAACCAATTCCTGTTTTTGCGGATATTATAGCTGTTCTATTATCAAATACCAAAGGTAGTTCCGCCAATTTATCTGCCTTGTTGAGTACTGTCAGCGTCGGTACATCTTCAGCTTTCAGAGCTTTTAACAATTCATGTGTTACCCTCAGCTGCTCATCAAAATCAGGATTTGACACATCACACATATTAAGTATCAAATCAGCATTTGCGGCTTCTTCAAGGGTTGATTTAAATGCTTCAACAAGATGATGCGGCAATCTGTTTACCAGTCCTACCGTATCTACCAACATAACAGTTTGTCCATCAGGTAAAGCTAATGCTCGTGCCGTCGGGTCAAGTGTGGCAAAGAGTTTATCCTCCACCAAAACACCGCTGTCGGTCAATGCATTAAGCAATGTAGATTTTCCAACATTTGTATACCCTACAATTGCAACAGTTATATAATCGTCCTTTTTACGTCGCTCTCTCAGTCTGTCACGTCTGCCTTTAAGTTGATTAAGTTCTTCGTTTAACATATCAATTCTACGATATATATGTCGTTTATCGCTTTCCAACTTACTTTCTCCGGGTCCTCTGGTTCCAATACCTCCGCCTAAACGTGAAAGTATATTACCCATACCTATAAGTCTTGGCAAACGATATTTAAGCTGTGCCAGTTCTACCTGCAATCGTCCTTCATTTGATGTGGCTCTGCTTGCAAAGATATCTAAAATCAGCATTGTACGGTCAAGTACTCCACAGTTTACCACAGCTTCAATATTTCGTAATTGTGCAGGTGAAAGTTCATGGTCAAATATCATTAAATCAATCTCACCATTTGAAATAAACTCAGCAAGTTGTGCCAAGCGTCCTTTACCTAAACAGGTTGCATTATCAAAGTTTGTACGTTTTTGTGTTGCTCTTGCCACTACCTCTGCCCCTGCGGTTTTTGCCAGTTCTGCCAGCTCATCAAGTGAACGGTCTACATCATATTCACCTGTATCTACTGCCACAAGCAATGCTGTTTGAGGTTTTACTTCATTATCATACATTAATTTAAATAGTCCTCCGCCCATTTTATTGGGTGCTTTCCGAAAGCTTCAATTAGCTTGCTTTCAATAAAATAAGATTAGTTTTAAAACTGACCGACAAGCTACAAGATATTGACAAGCTTTTACCATCTGTTAACCTGCCCGTTCTCGGGGCGGCACAATGCGGCACTTCGTGCCGCCGACGGCTCCGCCGCCGCAAGAGCAAGCCGAAGGCTTGCTCTTGATTGTGCCGCCCCGAGCTGTAGCTTTGCTTATCAGTTTAAATATAATAAATATTATTATAACATACTTTTACCATAACAAGTAACAAATATGTAAACGTCTTATTAACTTAAAACTTGTTCATAACTAAACCTGTAATAAGCTTCGGATAAAAATATGTTGATTTTTGAGGCATTTTTTCACCTGCGGCACTTACTGCTGCAATTTCTTCAACACGAGTAGGATTTATTAAAAATGCACAATTTGCAGTACCGTTTTCTACTTCTGCAACAGCTTCTTCAGCTGAACGGGTATAAATCAAATTCTTTTGATTTGCCATATTTTCTTTATCAATACCAAATAATTTTTCTAAAATCAAATTATGTAATATAGCTACATCAAGTTGTTTGTATGCGTCTGATTTTCCTTCAAACAAAGTGTCGGGTAAAGCATTTTCTTTTAAAGTAAGAAGTGTTGAGGATTGTGGTGCAACTAAAACGAATGCTTTTTTGCCATCATTATATGCTTTATCCAATACATTTGCCGCTTCATTTTGTTTAATATTGCAAACCGAAAAATATTCCTCACATTTATCAAGCACAGCATTAAGGTTAAAGTTTGGTAAATCTTTTATAATACGATGAGTTGGGAATACAACTAAACCTTTGTCTTCCATTGCAACCAAAGTCATCATAATATAATTTGCCGAATGTTCATCAGTTACATTAATTCCTTGTTCTTTTAAATGTCTGCGATAATTCAGTGAAGTTTCATAGCGATGATGCCCATCAGCAATATAGAATTTTTTATCTTTCATCAATTCAGAAATCTTGTTACAGATTTGTTCATTGGTAACTATCCATAACCTATGGGTAACCTGTTCATCATCTGTGAAACAAATTTCAGGTATCCCTTGTGATATTTTATCAATTATTTTTTCCACAGAACCATTTTCATCAAAATAAAGTGAATAAATAGAACTTAAATTACACTCGGTTGCAGATACTAAATTAAAGCGGTCTGTTTTTGCTTTTGATAAAGTTTCTTCATGCGGTAAAATCATTTGTTCGTCAAATTCATATAACATTGCTCTGCACACAATGCCTTTAACTGCTTTAATTTCACCGTTTACAATAAATTCTTCTTCATAAATATAATATCCATCTTTATTATCACATGCCAAAACACCTTCATTAAGCCATTCTTTTAAAAGGCTTCCGGCTATTTGATACTTTTGTTCTCCGCCTTCCATTGGTAACTCCAAGCGGATAATATTATATGGATTAGCTTTAATATATTGCTTACGTTGTGTAGGTGAAACAATATCATAAGGTGGACAGGTTAATTGTTTTGTATTTTTTTGGTCAGTAAATCTCATTGCTTTAAAAGGTTTTATTATAGCCATTTGATAAACTCCGTTCCGCAATTATTATTTTTTTAATCTATATTTATTATACTAGATTAAAATAAAATCGCAATGGTTTTTAAATATTTAAAGGTAATTTCAACCATAGCTTTTT
>JAVVRS010000046.1:0-8511 GCA_036654595.1 Oscillospiraceae bacterium
GACAACCTATAACACAAGGTCTTGTTTTACAATTCAGACAGCGTGAAGCTTCTTCCAGTGCCATTTCTTCGGTATATCCAGTTGAAACTTCTTTGAAATTTTTATTACGAACATCTCCGGGTTGTTCCGGCATAGGAACTTTGGTATGCGACATATTAGGCATTTGCAAGACCTCCTAAACGGCAAGGGTGTTCTTTGTCATGGATTTCACGTTCTTTATATATAGAGTTTCTTTGCATAAGCTCTTTAAAATCAACTTTATGACCATCAAAATCAGGGCCGTCAACACAAGCAAATTTAACTTCACCATCAACTGTTACACGACAACCACCACACATACCTGTGCCGTCTATCATAATAGGAGTTAAACTTACCATGGTTTTTACCCCGTAGCCTTTTGTTAAATCACATACAGCACTCATCATCGGTACAGGCCCGAATGCAATTACCAAATCGTAGTCGGGGTCAGCGTCCAACACTTTTTTCAAGCGGTCGGTAACAAACCCTTTTTCTGCATAAGAACCATCATCGGTGCTGATATAAAATTCGTTTGACATTTCTCTCATTTCATCTTCCAAGATAACAATATCTTTATTACGAAATCCGGCAATCATAACAACGTGAACGCCTGTTGTAAACAGATGCTTTGCTTGTGGGTATGCAACAGCACAGCCAACTCCGCCACCAACAACTATTGCTTTTTTCACGCCTTCAAAGTCACAGAGATTACCGAGTGGGCCTACAAAATCGAGGATATAATCTCCTGCATTTTTTTCGCCCAATGCTTTGGTTGATTTTCCTATAAGCTGAAACATGATGCTTACTGTTCCTGCTTCACGGTCATAATCGGCAATGGTTAAAGGAACTCTTTCGCCATGTTCGTCTACACGAAACATGATGAACTGTCCCGCTTGAGCTTTTTTGGCAACAAACGGAGCTTCAATTTTCATTGACACAACTGATTGATTCAGGTAACGCTTTTCTACAATTTTAAACAATGTACTCACCTTTTCTTTTTTGCTTTAGGACGATGTTGCATAAGCATTATTTTTTAATAATTAACATATTAAATGTATCATAGATATAAACCGTATTCAGTATAAACTAAATGAGTATAGATTGCAATCCTTGACGCAAAAAAAACAAAGATTTATATAAAAAAACTAATAGTAGTTTTTAAAGTTAGTGCAAATATGCTAATTTTTCCATTATAATTGACACAAATTGACCAATGCAGTATAATTTTAAAAATAATATGTGACAATAAAAATATTATTATCTGACATTATTATAAAGTATCGGAGGAAAATTATACAATGATAAATCAAAATCTTACAGCAGATGAATGGTTGGAACAAGCTAAACAATATGAACAGAAAAAAGAGTATAAACAAGCGGAGAAATGTTTGAAAGAGGCTTGTGACCTGGGAAACGCAGAAGCGGAAGCAATATTGGGTTATTATCTGATTGAGGGTCTTGTTGGGGAAAAAGATATTATCTTAGGACTTGCTCATATGGAAGCAGCTGCCGAAAAAGGTGATTTAAGAGCCAGACTCAGTGCTGCTGCTATATATCATGAAGGCTTGCTTGTACCTGCCAATATTCAAAAAACAGTACATTATTATACTTTAGCCTCCGGAAGCGGCAATACAACTGCAAGCTGTGAACTGGCAACACTTTATGCCACCGGTTTAGGTGTACCCAAAGACGACGGCATTGCATTTGAATTATATCGCTTTGCCGCCGAACGAGGTGATATGATAGCAATTTTTAACAGTGCAGACTTTTATTATGATGGCAGATATATAGAACAAAATTATGAGGTCGCATATAAATTATATCTACACCCTGCAACTGCCGGTATGGCAATGGCACAGTATAATTTGGCATTGATGTTACATGATGGAATTGGTGTTGAAAAAAATATTGAGCAAGCCAAAAATTGGCTTAATAAAGCTGCTGCACAAGGCTTTGATAAAGCTATAAAATATCTTTCCGAAATGTAAGCTCTGTACTCCGAATGTTGATTAGCATATAAATCTTACTGTGGGGCGGCACAATCTATGGCAAACCTTTCAGGTTTGCCATAGAGGCGGCAAAGCCGCCTGCGGCATGAAATGCCGCATTGTGCCGCCCCAAGTAAGCTGTCTAATGGCTAATCAACATAATATATTATACAGCTGTTTTTACATATCATATCTTAAATGAAATTTTAGGTTTCAAGCGAAGCCGTTAGCAGTACAGTTGCTATAGCGAGATTGTTCAAACCAATGCAATCCATATAAACGAACTAAGGGTCTGTTGTATTTTGCGGCAGGCTCTTAGTTTTTGCTTATTTGTATTTGAAATTTGAATAAAATAAGAATTTTTAAAAAAGGTGTTGACATGAGTGTATAACTGTGTATAATAGTATATGTACAGTAAAGCACAACGGAAGCAAATTCAGTTAGGAGGTATCCAGATGGAATTTACAGTATCCGGTAAATCCAGCATACCGCTTTACACACAAATCTCGGAAAACATAAAAAAAATGATTTTAGACGGTGTCTTAAAGCAAGGCGACTTATTACCATCGGTAAGAGTATTGGCAAGTAAGCTGAATGTCAGCATTATTACAACCAGACGTGTGTACAGAGATTTAGAAGATGAAGGCTATGTAAAAAGTATTCCCGCAAAAGGCACATTCGTTTCACTTCATCATATACAGTATTTGCGAGAAAAAGGACTAACTCAGATGGAAGATAGATTAAATGAAGCAGTTAAAATTGCTAAAATGATTAATTTATCCTATGAAGATATGAGCGAATACTTAAAGAAACTATATGATGAACCACAAAGCAAGCTAGATGACAGCTTATAACTCAAACAAAAAAAATTTAAAAATCAGAAAGGAAACTATTTATGTATCAATCTATTAAAGAACAACTATTACAATTCAAATTCGACAGAAAAACTATCATGGCACTTACACTTATGTCATTTATGACCTTTACTTTCGGAGGCGTTATCAGCGTTTCGGGAACAATGATATTATTTGCTTTGTTATCACAACAAATCAGAAATCAAAAAGCAAACAATATACAAGAACAAGGTGTAGATATTATCAGTAAATATGTAAGCAGTTGGCTGGTTATGCTTACATCAATCGCTTGGATATTTGTGCTTAGAGTATCAGCTTGTTACTTTATGCCGGCACGCAATTCAGCTGAAGGTTTAATGGTAAGTTTAAGTATGCTATTCATTGTGGGTTCAGCATATATTGCTTTACTTGTACCATTGAGAACCGCTTTAAGCATAGATGTACGCAAACTATATTCTATGATGTTTTTCATGCTGACTGTTTCATTCATGCTGTTTGTAAAACCATTATTACCGACACAGCTTTCTGAAATACCTGTTCTTACCTTTACATTCCCTGTTACAATAACTGCTTTGTCATATATAGCTGCTAAAAAGCTTCAACCTCAAGCTAAAACCAATGATTGTATTTCAACAGCAGAACCTACCACAGTATTATAGTTTTCAAATCAAAGCCTCTGATATTACCGCACCTTAATTATGGTACGGATTACCAACCAATGGCAACCTAAAATAAAAAGAACGTCTGATGTAACATACTCTACATCAGACGTTCTTTTGTTATATCTACATTTTTGCATTATTGCTTAAAACAGATTGAGCAAGTTCTAAATCATCTTTGTGCACATAAAATGTATATTGATTTGCAATGCTTTGATTTTCACCAAATCTACCAAGGCTTTCACGTTGCCTGTCAACAGCATAAGAATTATTACGGTTTGTGACCTTGTAAATGTATTCGATACCTGCATTTTGCAGCAAATTGCGTGCCTGAGATTGTTGTTCCATTGAGAATGTGGTAAAAAGTTCTTTGCGGTTAAAAATATTAATCATAATATCACTCCAAAAATTTTATGCCAGAGGATTTTATCTAAGCTTTATTTTTGTATAAGCTATTTTTCATCTGTCAGAAACAAAAATACATATCCATCAGTGACGGACATTTTATTAATTGCACTCCTGTACGCCATTGCACAGCAAGGACGGAAGCTTGTCTAAAATGGATTGCTCAAGACGAAATTCATGTAACAACATATTGTCCATTTCGGTAAAAAATCCCCGCTACGTTGAGCAGGGATTTTTTATCGTCAGACTTTGCTTATTTAGTTACTTCGGGAAATTTAATTGCTGCCTGTGCTGCTGCAAGACGAGCAATAGGAACTCTGAAAGGTGAGCAAGAAACATAATCAAGACCCATTTTGTGGTAAAATTCCACCGACGATGGGTCGCCGCCTGTTTCACCGCAAACACCGAGATGCAGGTCGGGACGTGTTTGTCTGCCAAGCTTACAGGAAAGTTCAACCAATTTACCAACGCCTTTTTGGTCAAGCTTTGCAAATGGGTCAAATTCATAAATTTTCTTATCATAGTAATCACCGAGAAAAGCACCTGCGTCATCACGGCTGAAACCAAATGTCATCTGAGTAAGGTCATTTGTACCAAAGCTGAAAAATTCTGCTTCGGTAGCAATTTCATCAGCGGTAAGAGCGGCACGAGGAATTTCAATCATAGTACCAACCATATATTTAAGCTCTATACCGCTTTGTTTAATAAGTTCATCAGCCGTTTCGGTAACAACACTCTTTACATATTGCAGTTCTTTGATTTCACCTACCAAAGGTATCATAATTTCAGGAACGATAGTCCAGGTCGGGTGTTTTTTAAGAACATTGATAGCCGCTTCAATAATTGCAGTTGTTTGCATTTCAGCTATTTCAGGATAGGAAACAGCAAGACGACAGCCACGATGACCCATCATAGGGTTAAATTCATGGAGTTCGCTTATTGTATGTTTAATCTGTTTAACATCAATGTTCATCTCTTTTGCCAAAGCGGCAATATCATCTTCAGCGGTTGGTAAAAACTCATGCAATGGTGGGTCAAGGAAACGAATAGTAACAGGGTGACCTTCCATACATTCATATAAACCTTCAAAATCGGCTCTTTGCATAGGTAGAAGTTTAGCCAGAGCTTTCTTTCTTTGTTCAACACTTTTTGAAACAATCATTTCACGCATTGCGGCAATTCTGTCCGTATCAAAGAACATATGTTCTGTACGGCACAAGCCAATACCTTCTGCTCCGAATAAAGCAGCTTGTTTTGCATCGGCAGGGGTATCGGCATTTGTTCTGATACCAAGCTTACGGAATTTATCTGCCCACTTCATCAAGGTATCAAAGTTACCGCTGATAGAAGCAGGAACAGTAGCAATAGCTTCGCCGTAAATTTTACCTGTTGCACCGTCAAGTGAGATAAAATCACCACGTTTTAAAGTTTGTCCGCCAAGGGTAAATTCACCTTTAGCTTCATCAATATGGATTTCACCACAACCCGAAACGCAGCAAGTACCCATACCACGAGCAACAACAGCCGCATGAGAGGTCATACCGCCACGAACGGTGAGTATACCTTCGGAAACGTGCATACCTTCAATATCTTCTGGAGAAGTTTCCAAACGAACAAGGATAACTTTTTGACCTTTACCTGCAAATTCAACAGCTTCATCAGCGGAGAAAACCACTTGACCGCAAGCAGCACCCGGAGAAGCAGGCAAAGCAGAACCAATAGGTTTTGCAGCTTTAAGAGCCTTCACATCAAATTGTGGGTGAAGCAGAGCATCAAGTTGTTTTGGTTCAACCATAGAAACTGCTTGTTGTTCGTCAATCATACCTTCATGTACAAGGTCAACGGCAATTTGCAGAGCAGCAGCGGCAGTTCTCTTACCATTTCTTGTTTGAAGCATAAACAGCTTGCCTTTTTCAATGGTAAATTCCATATCCTGCATATTTTTATAATGCTTTTCAAGGTTGTTTGCAATGCTTACAAATTGGTCATAAACCTGACCATTGATTTCTTTAAGATGTTCAATTGTTTTTGGAGTTCTTATACCTGCAACAACATCTTCACCTTGAGCATTCATAAGAAATTCACCATAGAGTTTATTTTCACCGGTAGATGGATTTCTTGTAAATGCAACACCTGTACCGGAATCATTGCCTGTGTTACCGAATACCATCATCTGTACACTGACAGCAGTACCCCATGAAGATGGGATATCATTCATGCGTCTATAATAAATTGCACGAGGATTATTCCATGAACGGAAAACAGCTTTTATAGATTCAAGCAGTTGTTCACGAGGGTCGGACGGAAAATCTGTGCCTTGATGTTCTTTGTAATATGCTTTAAATTTATGTACCATCAATTTAAGGTCATCGGCATCAAGCTCTGTATCATGCACAACACCTTTAGACTTTTTAATGTCTGAGATAATAGCTTCAAAGTCTTGTTTTGGAAGCTCCATAACAACATCTGAGAACATTTGAATAAAACGTCTGTAGGAATCGTATGCGAAACGTGGGTTTTGAGTTAGAACAGCAAAGCTTTCAACAACTTCGTCGTTCATGCCGAGGTTAAGAATGGTATCCATCATACCCGGCATAGAGGCTCTTGCACCTGAACGAACCGACACGAGCAATGGGTTAGCAGGGTCGCCAAGTGTTTTGCCGGTCATTTTTTCCAATGTGGCAAGGTAATCAAAGATGTCACGAGTGATTTCCGGAGAAATCTGTTCGCCGTCTTCGTAATATTTTGTACAAGCTTCTGTTGTAACGGTAAATCCCTGAGGAACAGGCATACCCAGATTAGTCATTTCGGCAAGATTAGCACCCTTGCCGCCAAGAAGATTACGCATTTTTCCGTTTCCCTCGGAAAAAAGGTATATATACTTAACACTCACAAAAAATACCTCCTATAAATTATAAACAATAGTACCCAATTCAACATCATAAAATGTTGAACAAAACCCACTGACTTTTATTATAACAAATCCCAATAAAAAATTCTACATATAATAAAGATTTATGTCAATATAATTTTCACCTCAACTGATGAATATCTTATTTGAATTTGGAATACACCTTGCAATAATCATAAGAGGTTATTATAATAAGCAAATAAATGTTTACTGTAATAAGGCAAGCCTCAAAGGGCTAAAATATATGGAAAAGTCTGATAAACAGCTTAAATATCACGTTTATCAGGCTTTTCCATCTCTATTTTCACAGGCAAAACAAGCATAAATTATCAAAGACAAGCACCCATTGTGCACAGTAAATACGCAATAATTTTATATTATTCGGTATTGTCTTTCTTTTTGATAAACTCATTAAGTTTTTCGGCATTATTTATTTTTGCGTGGAGAACGCAAGCATAGTACTATGCAAACCGAATTTACATTTTGCTTTGCATAGGGAAACGGCGGCTTTGATTGTTTTCAAAGCCGCCGTTAGTGCTCGTAGTGGGAAAAAATAATTTTCCATCTACGACGGTCAAGTTAGCGTTGCCATAATATACCGCTTGAACAGTAATTGTACCGCCATCTTTTAAAGTGCAGCAGAAAATCTCATCACTTTATGTTTACAATATAATGCAAATTAAACCGTTACAGCCCTCATTTATTACTCGTTCTATTGTTTCCTGCAAGCGTATTCTGGCTTCACTCGGCATATGATACAGCTTGTTATGTAAGCCTTCATTAACCAATTCATGCAAGGATTTACCGAAGATATTACTTTCCCATATCTTCTTGGGGTTTTCCTCAAACTCCTCCAAAAGGTACTTTACAAGCTCCTGTGACTGTTTTTCCGAGCCCACAATCGGTGATACTTCTGCGGTTATATCTGCACGCATCATATGCACGCTTGGTGCCGAGGCTCTAAGCTTAACACCAAACCGTCCGCCTTGCTTTACAATTTCGGGTTCTTCCAATGTAAGCTCTTCCATAGTCGGCATTACAATTCCATACCCTGTTGCATTAACCTCTTGCAATGCACCTTTTATTTTATCATATTCACGTTTCATTGCCGCAAGCTCTATCATACATGGCATTAAATCTTCTTCACTTTGCAATTCAAATCCCGTTGTTTCTCCTAAAATTTTATAAAACAATTCTCCGTTTACTTTAACCAAAAGTCTTGCACTGCCTGTGCCTAAATCAATGCTTTGAATTTGTGTTTGCTCTATATGTTCACATTCATCAATCTTTGCCACACATTCTTTAAGGTGCATTATATGTGTCATTTCAGAACACGCTGTAAAAATACTGTCAAAGCAAAACTTTTTAAGCCAATGCTCTTTTTCCAATGCAACAATCCATTTTGGTATATCAATCTGTATTTCTTTAATTGGAAATTGTAATAAAACATTACCCAGAATTTCTCTTATATCTTTTTCTTCCAAATCCATACAGCTTACAGGTAAAACAGGTACGCCATGTTTTATCTGAAGCTGTAATGCCAATTGTTT
Source organism: Oscillospiraceae bacterium (assembly GCA_036654595.1). Lineage (GTDB taxonomy): Bacteria > Bacillota > Clostridia > Oscillospirales > Ruminococcaceae > RGIG7389. The sequence goes on from JAVVRS010000046.1 coordinate 8,386, forward strand.
TGCTTGCTCAGTATGAGGATATACACAATTCAGTAAAACTATAAATGGTTTATTGATTTCTTTTAACTCACTGATAACCTTTTCTTCTGCTTGTTCATATTCTTGACGTGGTATATCACTGATACT
>JAVVRS010000047.1:0-3748 GCA_036654595.1 Oscillospiraceae bacterium
GATTTTTCTTTGGTTCTTTCTTTTTCAAGAAAAAAGAAAGAATATACGCCTTAATGAAATGTGTAAGTCTTGGCGGCACAATCAAGTGCAAACCGAAGGTTTGCACTTGAAGCGGCTTTGCCGCTTGCGGTCATTGACCGCATTGTGCCGCCAAGAGTAAGCATCTGATTTATTCAAAGAAGGAGCAGCCTTAAAGATAGATGCCAAGAAACTGTAATTAATTTTTAAATATTAAACTATAAATATCGGAGGAATAAGAAATGTTAGATATTAAACTTATAAGAAGCAATCCTGATTTTGTTAAAGAGGGTATGAAACGCCGAAATAAAGATATGGACGCTGTTGTTGATGAAATTTTAGAGATAGATGCTAAAAGACGTGAACTTTCAACTAAAAATGACGGACTAAAAGCTGAACAAAATTTAGCAAGCAAAAAAATACCATCAATGAAAAAAAATGGTGAAGATACTACAGCGTTGATGGAAGAGATGAAAAATATTGCCGATGAAATAAAAAAAGATGATAGTCTTATCAGTGAATTGGAAACAAGACAAAGAGAACTTGTTTTAATGATACCGAATATTCCACATCAATCTGTACCAAGCGGTAAAGATGACAGTGATAATATAGAAGCAAGAAAATTTGGTGAACCTACAGTATTTGCATATGAACCAAAAGCTCATTGGGATATTGGCAGTGATTTAAATATACTTGACCCTGAAACAGCAGCAAAGGTTACAGGAGCACGTTTTCATTTTTATAAAGGTTTAGGAGCAAGACTGGAAAGAGCTGTTATAAATTTTTATATGGATACTCATGCAAGCAGAGGATATACTGAAATATTACCACCATATATTGCCAACAGAACATCAATGACAGGTACAGGTCAATTACCTAAATTTGAAGATGATATGTTTAAATTGGAAGGTTTAGAATATTTTCTAATACCTACAGCAGAAGTCCCTGTAACAAATATGCACAGAGATGAAATATTAAGCGGAAAAGATTTACCAATAAAATATTGTGCATATTCGGCGTGCTTCAGAGCTGAAGCAGGTGCAGCAGGTCGTGATGGCAGAGGATTAATCAGACAACATCAATTTAACAAAGTAGAATTAGTTAAATTTGTTAAACCTGAAAATTCTTATGATGAGCTTGAAAAACTAACAGGTGATGCCGAATATTGTTTACAACAATTAGGTTTACCATATCATGTAGTAACATTATCTACAGGTGATTTAGGGTTCAGCAGTGCAAAAACTTATGATATTGAAGTTTGGATGCCATCATATAACAGATATGTTGAAATTTCCAGTTGTTCTAATTTTGAAGATTTTCAAGCAAGACGTGCAAGTATTCGTTTTAAAAATGATACTAAAGATAAACCACAATTAGTTCACACATTAAATGGTTCAGGTCTTGCAGTTGGCAGAACTGTGGCGGCTATTTTAGAAAATTATCAAAATCCCGATGGCAGTGTAACAGTACCCAAAGTTCTTGTGCCATATATGTGTGGAATTGAAATAATAAAATAACAACCATCTCTGAGATACACACATCACAGTTACATTGTGTAAAAAATCAGTTTACCTTTGTGCGGTAGCAGGAGAAATGCCATTGTCACTGTTGGGACACCTTTTTTAAAATAAAGAGGTAGACCGGGGTGAAGCTGCGGGGCGGCACAATGCGGCACTCCGTGCCGCCGACATCAGCCCTACACGGGGCCAGATGTCGCAAGGGCGACCGATAGGTTCGCCCTTGATTGTGCCGCCCCGAGCAAATGGGAAGGCAAATCTACGGTAAAATCATATAAATTTTATTATCTTGAGTAGCTTATGTATAATAAGTACATAATAGATAGAGAAATATAATAAACACTATAAGTAATCCCTACTTGCATAGGCAGCAAATAGATGGTAAAATAGATGCAATTACAATTTAACGGAATAAGAGTGAGAGATTAAAGAAGAAAGAAGAAGGAGGTATTAGAAATATGTTGATTTCTAATTTCGAGGACAAATTTATTAAAGAAGGTTTAACCTTTGATGATGTATTACTAATTCCGGCAGCAAGTGATATACTGCCAAATCAAGTTAGCATAGAAACATTGCTAACAAAGAAAATCAGATTAAATACACCGATTATGACCGCAGGTATGGATACAGTAACCGAAGCAGGCATGGCAATTGCAATGGCTCGTGAAGGTGGTATTGGTATCATACATAAAAACATGTCAATTGATGCACAAGCTGATGAAGTAGATAAAGTAAAAAGAAGTGAAAATGGTGTAATTGTTGATCCATTTTCTTTATCACCGGAACATTTTGTATTTGATGCAGATGCGTTAATGGCAAAATATAAAATTTCAGGGGTACCTATTTGTGAAAATGGTAAATTAGTTGGAATTATTACTAACAGAGATTTACGTTTCCTTAAAAATTACAATATAAAAATCAAAGAAGCAATGACTAAAGACCAATTAGTTACAGCCCCTGTAGGTACTACATTACAAGATGCAGAAGTAATTTTAGGTAAACATCGTATTGAAAAATTACCTATAGTTGATGAAGAAGGCTATTTAAAAGGTTTAATTACAATTAAAGATATTGAAAAAGCTGTACGTTATCCAAATTCTGCAAGAGATGAACGTGGCAGATTGATTTGTGGTGCAGGTGTTGGAGCAACAGCTGATGTATTGGAACGTGTAGCAGCACTTGTAAATGCTAAAGTTGATGTTGTTGTATTGGATTCAGCTCATGGACATAGCTTAAATGTTGTAAATACAGTAAGAAAAATTAAAAAAGCATTTCCTGATTTACAATTGATTGCAGGTAATATTGTTACAGCAGAAGCAGCAGTTGATTTAATTGAAGCAGGTGCAGATGCACTTAAAGTAGGTATTGGTCCTGGTTCAATCTGTACTACTCGTGTAGTTGCAGGTATTGGTGTACCTCAAATTACAGCAGTTTATGATGTAGCTTGTGTGGCACAAAAATATAATATTCCTGTAATTGCCGATGGTGGTATTAAATATTCGGGAGATATTGTAAAAGCTTTAGCAGCAGGTGCAAATATTGTAATGGTTGGTTCATTACTTGCCGGTTGTGAAGAAGCTCCGGGTGAAAGTGAAATATATCAAGGCAGACGTTTTAAAGTTTATCGTGGTATGGGTAGTTTAGGTGCAATGGCACATGGCAGTAAAGATAGATATTTCCAAGAGAAAAAAGATAATGGTAAACTTGTTCCGGAAGGTGTAGAAGGTCGTGTACCATACAAAGGAAGCGTTGCAGACAGTGTATTCCAATTGGTAGGCGGTTTACGTTCGGGTATGGGTTATTGTGGTTGCAAAGATATTCCTGAATTACATTCAAATGCTAAATTTGTAAAAATCACCGGTGCAGGACTTAAAGAAAGCCATCCACATGATATTTATATTACAAAAGAAGCACCAAACTATTCTATGCAGATAGATTAATTATTAAAAATAAAATTTAACCTTTATAGTAAATGTCTATTATAGATATTGCCTATAATAAAATCCTCCCTCATATTGAGGGAGGCAAGAGCATAAAACCACTTTTAATATGCTTAAATATTGCCTTAAAACTTTTTTAAAAAAAGTTTTAAAAAAGTGTTGACAAATAGTTTATTCTGCGATATAATAATGTTCGTCGGTTAAACACATTACGCCGACACAATACGGCGGCATAGCTCAGCTGGCTAGAGCATTCGGTTCATACCCGACAGG
>JAVVRS010000047.1:3758-8463 GCA_036654595.1 Oscillospiraceae bacterium
GATAAAAAAATGCAGTTTTTTTATAAAAAACTATTGACAAGGCTACGCATATGTGATATAATGATAAAGCTTCAAGCGAAGCAATCAAAAATGGTTAGAATGATTAAATGGAAATCAGATGGATATCAGATGGCGGAATAGCTCAGCTGGCTAGAGCATTCGGTTCATACCCGACAGGTCGTAGGTTCAAATCCTATTGCCGCTACCATGGCAATAGATTTCCTGTAAGCCACAGGAATTTATATATATTTATGGCCCGTTGGTCAAGCGGTTAAGACACCGCCCTTTCACGGCGGGATCACGAGTTCAATTCTCGTACGGGTCACCAAAAAAAACTATCCTATTTAGGATAGTTTTTTTGTTTTATTGTGTTATACTTAAAATGTATGAATAGCAGACACATTGCGGCACCAATTTATTCCGCCCATATGGGCGGAATAAAGGGCGGCGAAGCCGCCCTTTCGTCACCTTCGTGACGAAATTGGTGCCGCAATGTGGCGGAAGTTTTTGTTAAGTACAGAAATATGGAGGAAATCTAAAGATGAAAATAAAATGCAAGTCGTGTGGGAAATATTACAACTATTCCGAGAGTGAAGAATGTACTTATTGTGGAGCATTTAATCAAACAGATAGCGGAATGGAATATTTTAATGAAAATATGAATACTTATAATAAGGAACAAAAACAAGCTAAAAGGGAATATAATGACCGTCAACAGGAACAATATGATAATTCAAGCTTAGGTAGAGAAAGAGCGAATAAACAAGCTGAAATAAAAGAACTAAAAACAAAATCACCAATATACTGGATAATAATTATTATCGCAGCAATTATGGCGATTACTTTTTTGACAAATCTAATTGGAGCATTTTTTTCTTATACTGTTGATGTAGATACAGAAGCAACATCAATAGAGGAATCGGAAATTATACCTATTGAAAAATATGGAATAGAGGGAAAGGTTTATGGCGGTTACGATATAAATGATTTTGAAGAAAATTATAACACAGAAGAATTTTATATTAATGAATAGAAAAAAAGGGACTGCTGCAAAAAAAATGCAACAGTCCCTTTTTTATTTAAGAGAGGTATATTTGTAGGGTTGGGGGGGCTTTGCTAAATACTAGTTATCTAATGTAAAATAACGATTTTCAGCGGTAGATACAGTATGAAATTCACCACCGGCAGAGATAGAATATTGTTCAAAGATACAACTGTATTCAAAACCCTCCATATCGGTAGCATGAGCAATCAAAGATAACGTACCGGCAGTATCAATAGGGACAGGATAAGGCATGATTTTGGCAGAATAAAGCTGTTGTGTGTCGGGGGTTGAGGCTACAGATACATTTTGAAACGGTATAGAATGTAAAATATTTCCATTATACATAATATCTACCCAGTATGTATTAAGTTTACGAGTTTCTTCGGCAGCTTTTTCATTTATCAAAAAAACTTCACCTGATACTCTTGCAGATACTTCATTACCGGATTGTTCCATTGAAATAGATGGTGTAATAGATAGATGAGCAGTAAGACCTTGTGGAATATTAGTTAAATTAGTAATAGTTTCAGTTTTAGCACTATATTGGTCACTTACAATTAAACCAACAGTTAAGCTTTCACAAAGAGGTAATACAACTTGACTTGTAAGAATATTATCACTTAATGTAGTACGGATACGTTGTTGAGTGCCATTATCGGCAGTAACAGTAAATGATGTAGTTTGATTTTGACCTAAAGATTTAAGCTTTGCAGAAAGCATTAATTTAATTTTACCATCTGCCTGAGGTTGAATATGATAATTAAAATCACTGATTAAACTGGCTTGTTTATTAATTATATCTTCAAGTTCCCAAACATTTTTAGAAATTTCTTTACTGGTTTCTTCCCGTAAGGTAGTAAGTTCATAATGTATTTGTGCAAGTTCTTTTTCGGTTGAATTTTGTATATGATTAATTTTAATTAATAAAAATAAATTCAGTATAAATAATATTATAATTAAAACAGTTAAAACAGGTTGATGTATATTAAGCTTCAAGGGTTTATTTACATTGTATACGGTTTTTTTTCTTGGAACAGGTAAATTGTTCATAATATGGCACATCTCTTTCTATTTATACGAGCAAGTTTATATTATATTCAGTATAACAGAATTTGTAAAAATTTAAAACAGAATATTTAACATAAATCAGTTCTTTTAGATAAAGATTTATGTTAAAATAAAACTATATTAAAAGTGGCATTTATGTATTAACTTATATTGTACTAAGCTTATCTCTCCGCCCCGCAGGAGGATATATTTCCAATTTCATTGGAAATATATCCTAAATTGCCGCCACGGCGGCAATACGATAGGCAAGGCCCTTATAGGGGCTTGCCTATCGCCTGCGGGGCGGAGGGAGCACAATGTTTAGATAGAGGTGTGAGCAAATATTAAATGAGTCCTAAAAAAAGGGCTGAGTTAATGGAATAGAAGTAGAAGATTTAACAATAAAAAAGAGAGGATATTATATATGAATATCGAACAAATGTTAGCAGCAGAGCTTGGAATAAAGCTTTCACAGGTAGAAGCTGCGGTAAATTTAATGGACGATGGTAATACAATACCATTTATTGCACGTTATCGTAAAGAAGTAACAGGAAGCTTAGATGATAATGTATTAAGAGATTTATCGGAAAGATTAATTTATTTAAGAAGCTTAGAAAAACGTCGTGAAGAAATAGTAACATTAATTGATGGAATGGGATTTATGACCGAGGATATTTCTTCGGCAATAGAAAGAGCAGTAACTTTAGCAGAGGTAGAAGATATATATCGTCCATTTAGACCAAAACGTAAGACAAGAGCCTCTATGGCAAAAGAAAGAGGTTTAGCACCACTTGCATTGTTATTATGGGAACAAAACCCATTTATGAAGCTTGAAAGCGAAGCAGAAAAATATATTAATATTGAAAATGGTGTTGAAACAGCAGAAGATGCTTTAAATGGAGCAAGAGATATTATAGCAGAAGATATTTCAGATAATGCAGATGTGAGAAAGATGCTGCGTACACAGCTTATGAAAACCGCAAAACTTGTATCAAAAGGTTTAACTGAAGAAAATACCGTATATACTATGTATTATGATTACAGTGAAGCGGTTAATAAAATTTTATCACATAGAGTGTTGGCAATTGATAGAGGAGAACGTGAAGAAATTTTAAAAGTAACTCTTGATGTTGACCATAATAAATGTTGTGAAATGCTTTGTACAATGCTTATAAAAAATAAAGGTGAAGCAGCAAAACAAATTGCACTTGCAGCGGACGATAGTTATACAAGATTAATTTTCCCATCAATGGAACGTGAATTAAGAAATAATCTTACAGAAAATGCCGCCGAAAAAGCAATAGGAGTATTTTCGGCAAATTTAAGAGATTTATTAATGCAGCCACCGGTAAAAGGTACAGTAACACTGGGACTTGACCCGGCATATCGTACAGGCTGTAAAATAGCAGTAGTAGATGAAACGGGTAAAGTAGCAGCAACTACGGTTATTTACCCAACACCGCCGCAAAAAAAGACAGAAGAAGCTAAAGCAGTATTAAAACAATTGATTAAAACATATGGTGTAACAACAATTGCAATAGGTAATGGTACAGCAAGCAGAGAAAGTGAAATGTTTGTTGTTGAATTAATTAAAGAATTGGATATACCTATATCATATATGGTAGTCAGTGAAGCGGGTGCCTCAGTATATTCTGCCTCAAAACTTGCAGCAGAAGAATTTCCACAATATGATGTATCATTAAGAAGTGCAGTTTCTATTGCAAGACGTTTACAAGACCCACTTGCAGAACTTGTTAAAATTGACCCTAAAGCAATCGGTGTAGGACAATATCAGCATGATATGCCAAAAGCTAAATTAGAAGATGCTTTAAGTGGTGTAGTTGAAGCTTGTGTAAATACAGTAGGGGTAGATTTAAATACAGCAAGTCATTCACTTTTAGCAAGAGTATCCGGTATTAACAGTGCGGTAGCTAAAAATATTGTAGTACATCGTGAAGAAAACGGTGCATTTACAAATCGTAAGCAATTGTTAAAAGTTGCAAAACTCGGTAAAAAAGCATTTGAACAATCAGCGGGATTTTTACGAATTTCCGAAAGTGATAATATACTTGATAATACAGGTGTACACCCCGAAAGCTATACTGCCGCAAAACAATTGTTAAAATTATGCGGCTTTACTTTAGAGCAGGTTGCCTTGGGACAATTGGACGGGTTGAAAGCTCGTGCAGAAGAAATTGGTTATAATGAACTTTCACAGCAAATAGGGGTGGGAGAAATTACCTTAAAAGATATTACCGATGAAATTATTAAACCCGGTCGTGACCCCAGAGATGAACTGCCTAAACCATTGCTCAGAACAGATATTTTAAAATTAGAAGATTTAAAAGTAGGTACAGAACTGCAAGGTACAGTAAGAAATGTTATAGATTTTGGTGCATTTATTGATATTGGTGTACATGATGATGGTTTGGTTCATATTTCACAAATCTGTGATAAATATATTAAGCACCCATCTGAGGTGTTAAAAGTAGGCGATATTGTAACTGTATGGGTTTTAGAGGTAGATATTAAGCGGTCAAGAATTGCATTAACCATGAAAAAACCCCAAAATATTGAAGCCTTGCTGTAAAATACCAATTTTCCGGAGCGGCA
>JAVVRS010000048.1:0-8166 GCA_036654595.1 Oscillospiraceae bacterium
GAGTCGTGAGCTTGCTGAAATTTATACTTCTGTACCAATTGATATGAATTTAGATGCTTATACTACTGCACCTGTAGATGAAGGTGCTGCATTTGCATTGTTAAGCAAGCTTGAAATGTCAAGCATTATTAAACGACTAGGACTTACTGCTGTCCAAAATACTGACAGTATACCTGAAAGCTCGACAATGCCTGCTGTTAAACCGCTAAAAATCTCAGATGATATCGACAAGCTTCTTACTTTAACCCAAACTGATAAGCTTTTATTTGTACTCCCTGTTTATATAAATAATGGCAATGATATCTCTGCTTTAGGTGTTTGCTGTAATAATATAATCTATTTAATTGATGATACCAATGCACGTTTTACCGAATTATATACTGCTGTGCTTAAATCAAATAATCCTAAAATCACCTATGATTGTAAAGCATTATATAACCTTTGTTTTGCAAAAGATTTTACCGTAAAAAATATTATCTTTGATATTTTACTTGCGGCATATCTTTTAAGTGCAAATTCCGGTGATTACTCCCCTGCTATTCTTAGCGGAGAATATAAAGTAAATTGGGCAGTTGAACAAAGTTTTTCACAAGAGCATACTGCTTTGGTTGAAAACCTTGCCCAAATTACAGCACTTTACCCTATTATGGAAAAAGAAATTACCGTAAATAAACAGGATAAACTGCTCCATGAAATTGAAATTCCATTATCTAAAGTTTTATCTTCAATGGAACGTATTGGTTTTTTAATTGATAAACAAGGCATTAAACAATATGGTGATATGATAAATCAAAAGCTTACTGAACATGAAAAAGAAATTTATAATTACAGTGGTACTGAATTTAATATTAATTCACCAAAACAACTTGGTGAAATTTTATTTGAAAAATTAGAATTACCTGCCAAAAAGAAAACTAAAACCGGTTATTCTACCAATGCTGATGTATTGGAATATCTTAAACCATATCACCCAATTATACCCGAAATATTAGAATATCGTAAGCTTGCAAAGCTTAAATCCACTTATATTGAGGGTTTATTAAAAGTAATTGCTGATGATGGCAGAATTCATACCCATTTAAATCAAACTGATACTAAAACCGGTAGATTAAGCTCAAGTGAACCTAATATGCAAAATATACCTGTTCGTACCGAAATCGGTTCTCAATTAAGACGCTTTTTTATTGCTGATAAAGGTAATCTTTTAGTAGATGCCGATTACAGTCAAATTGAATTGCGTGTACTTGCTCATATTTCAAAAGATGAAAATATGATTGAAGCTTTTCAAAATGATGAAGATATTCATACTAATACTGCAGCTCAGGTATTTGATTTACCCCCACTCTTTATTACTCCCGAAATGCGTAGTAAAGCTAAAGCTGTAAATTTTGGTATTGTTTATGGTATTGGTGCATTTTCTTTATCTCAAGATATTGGTGTTACTGTAAAAGAAGCTGATAATTACATTAAAGGTTATCTTAACACATACCCCGGTGTTAAACAATATATGGCTGATATTATTGCTTTTGCTAAAGAAAACGGTTATGTTACCACTTTATTTAATCGCCGACGTTATCTACCCGAAATATCTGCCACAAATAAAAATATGCAAGCTTTTGGTCAACGTGTAGCAATGAACACTCCCATTCAAGGTACTGCTGCCGATATTATTAAAATTGCTATGGTGCGTGTATACAATCGTCTTGAACGTGAGGGGCTTAAATCAAAGCTTATTTTACAAATTCACGATGAACTTATTATTGAAGCTCCGCTTGATGAAGTTGATATTGCTGCCAAGCTTGTTCGTGAAGAAATGCAAACTGCCATTGATTTAAGTGTTCATCTTGATGTTGATATTGGTTCCGGTAAAAGTTGGTATGATGCCAAATAACTCCGTTTCCTCCTCCCTCACCTAGTGAGGCACCGGGTCGAGGCGGCACAATGCGGCACTCCGTGCCGCCGGCGGCTTTGCCGCCGCAAGGGCAACCGCCGTAGGCGGTTGCCCTTGATTGTGCCGCCCCGAACGGTGTCTTAAATTGTTGCAAAATCTTCCCATCTTTGCAATATTTTAATTGACTAAACTGTAGTATCGTTCTATAATATTATCCATGGCAATTATTGAATGGAGGTAGCACAATTTTGAACAGAGGATTTAATTTTTCAGCAGGCCCATCAATGCTTCCGGAAGAAGTTTTAAACAAAGCCGCTTCGGAAATGTTATGCTATGAAAACACAGGACAATCAGTAATGGAAATGAGTCACCGAAGTAATGAGTATATGCAAATTGTTACGGATTGTGAAGATTTGCTTCGTCACCTTTTAAAGATACCGCAAAATTATAAAGTATTATTTTTACAAGGTGGTGCCTCACTTCAATTTCATATGGTTCCGCTTAATTTACTTACAGCTTCTAAAAAAGTTGATGTAATTAATACCGGTACTTGGACAAAAAAAGCAATTGAAGAAATAAACAAACTGGGTACTGCAAATATAATTGCTTCAAGTGAAGACCAAAAATTCAATTATATTCCAACCGTTACCAAAGATATGCTTACATCTGATGCAGAATATCTGCATATATGTCAAAATAATACCGTTGAGGGGACAGCATTTCATACATTACCCACGGTTGGTAATGTAACAATTATATCTGATATGTCATCTTGTATATTAAGCGGTCCTGTTAATATAACTGATTATGGTATAATTTTTGCGGGAGCACAAAAAAATATGTCTTGTGCAGGTCTTACCGTTGTAATTATTCGTGAAGATTTAATTGGTAAAGTAAATAATTTACCTGCTATGCTTGATTATAAAAAACATGCAGATAATAGTTCTTTATATAATACTCCGCCTACTTATGCAATTTATATATGTAAGCTTGTTTTAGAATGGTTGCGTGATACTATTGGTGGTCTTGATAATATGTATAAAATAAATCTGCAAAAAGCAGGTATGTTTTATGATTATTTAGATAATTCCAAATTATTCAGTGCAATTGTATCTAACCCAAATGACCGTTCTATTATGAATATACCTTTTACTACCGGTGATAAACAGCTTGATGCTGATTTTATTGAATTTACCAAGCAACATAATTTATATAATCTTAAAGGTCATAAATTAGTTGGTGGTCTTAGGGCATCAATTTATAATGCAATGCCAATACAAGGTATCACTACTTTAATTGATACAATGTTACAATTTGAAATGAGGTAATAAGTGTGAAAAACATTAAAATTATTAATAAAATTTCTCCTGCCGGGCTTGCTCGCTTTGATATGGATACATACCGCTGCGGTGAAAATGTAACTAAAGAAGAAGGTATTGTTGTACGTTCTGCCGATATGCACGAAATGCAATTTGCACCTACTTTAAAAGCAATTGCCCGTGCAGGCAGCGGTACAAATAATATTCCTCTTGACCGTTGCAGTGAACAAGGTATTGTAGTATTTAATACTCCGGGTGCTAATTCAAATGCCGTAAAAGAGATGGTATTTTTATCATTGCTTATATCTTCAAGAAAAATTCCCGATGCACTTAATTGGGTACAAACCTTAAAAGGTGAAGGTGAAAATATTCCCGAGCTTGTTGAAAAATTCAAATCAAATTTTGCAGGTCCGGAACTTAAAGGTAAATCTTTAGGTATTGTCGGACTCGGTGCAATTGGCAGACAGGTAGCTAATCTTGCAACTCGTTTTGATATGACTGTATATGGTTATGACCCATATATTTCAGTAGATTCTGCTTGGGAACTTTCTCGTGCAGTAATTCATGCTCGTTCAATGGAAGAAATTTATAAAAATTGCGATTATATTACCTTACATCTTGGTGTTACCGAACAAACTATTGGTATGATAAATGCAGAATCCATTCGTTCTATGAAACGTGGTGTTCGTATCCTCAATTTCTCCAGAGGTGATTTGGTTATCTCCGAAGACATTGTTGAAGCTATTAAAGATGTTCGTATTCGTTCTTATGTAACCGATTTCCCAGATGATATTTTAATTGGTCAACCAGGTGTTATTTGTTTACCTCATTTAGGTGCTTCAACTCCTGAATCCGAAGAAAACTGTGCTCGCTGGGCTGCTGACCAACTTATTGATTATCTTGAAAACGGTAATATCCGTAATTCAGTTAATATGCCCACTGTTTATGCTGAACGTGCCGGTGATATGCGTGTAGGTTGTATTCATCAAAATATTCCTACTATGATTGCTCAAATCTCAAATTCCTTTTCCGAAGCTACCATTAATATTGAAAACCTTACCAGTAAATCCAGAGGCGATTATGCTTATACCATTGTTGATGTTACCGGTGATGTTAATGAAGCTCTTGTTTCAAAATTAAAAGCCATTCAAGGTGTTATCAGAGTTTCTTTATACGATTAATTTTACAATCTGAAAATAAAAAAAGATATCTTTTTTATTACAAGCTTAATAAAACCAAGCAAAGCAATGGACTGTTGAAAAAAATTTTTCAACAGTCCATTGCTATTTTTTTAATTAAAAAATCATTTTATTGAGTACTTACTATCTTGCCAAAGAGTATTTTACTTACTCCTGTTTTTTCCAAGGCATATACAAGCACCAAGCCAAATATTAAACATGACACAGCTTCACCTACTGCTACACTGATACTTTGAATAATAAAGATTTTAGTGTTCCACCCACCTGCAATTAAAACAGTAAGTTCTCCGCCAACAATTAAACCATTTAAAATAATGGGTGGTATTGTCGAAAGCATTGGTAAACCCATAAATCTTACATTACGCAGTTTGTAGCTTAACACTGCTGCTATAAATGTAGCTGCTGTACCAAAAATTACATCAAGAACTCCAAGAATATTTGCACCTGTCATAACCCCAATAATATTGGAAAGTGCACACCCAAGAGTTACACCCCAAATAGCAACAGGTGAGAAAATTGGCAACAATGTAAGTGCTTCAGCTATGCGAACCTGTGCTGTACCAAAGCTAAAGGGTGACAGTGCAACCGTAAGGGTAGCATACATAGCTGCAATTAATGCAGCTGTAGTTAGTTGTCTTGTGGTTAGTTTCATTATTAAATTGTCCTTTCGTAGAGGCTGATGTAAAAAAAATACATCTCCTCCTAGTTTTAATTATAGTCAGGAATTTGCGACTGACTGCGTTCGTAAATCACGAACTCTATATATTTTAAATACTTTATCAAAATAAGTCAAGTAAAAATTAAATGGAACTTTAAGGCATATTACCCACTATTATGGTGATACCGCCAAAAATGCACAAGGCGTAGGTCGGGGCGGCACAAGCAAGGGTGCCCCCCTTTGGGGGGGCACCCTTGAGACGGTGCTTTGCACCGTCTGCGGTGCGAAGCACCGCCTTGTGCCGCCCCGTAGCGTGAGGGGATAAATATTACAATTGGTAATAAACGCACCAATTATTTCGACAAAGGAAGCGTAAAACTTTGTACTGAATGTGACAAAATCCTGCTAATAGTATAATTATAATAAATAATACAGATAGCAATCTACAGGCAGTATTTCCTCAGCAAATTATACTATTGCATATGCAAAATATTTCCCCACTATATTATAATATTATTCAAGTTAAAAAGAAAATATTCCCATTTACAGAAAGGACGTGCAACAGTGAAGAACAGGACAGACTTCGTAGGCGGAGTTCTGGCCGACCGAATAAGGCAGAATGTAAAAGCTTACCGATACATACTCAGGGCAATCGCTGTGATTGTCCTCGGCTTTGTCGCATCAAGCTCATTTATTTTACAAGATATTTCACCATTTGGGATTGCTGTAGTTGCAGCAAGCTATGGACCTTTATGGTTACCAACTTGTCTTGGTGTATTACTTGGTTATATTTTTAGCATGGGACAAAGCTTTTCAATGAAATATATAGCCGCCGTACTGATTATAGCATGTATAAAATGGCTTGCCGATGGAAAGCTGGAACACAAAGTTCGTGTGTGGGCAGCACCCTTGCTTGCGGGGGCGAGTCTTATTGCAACCTGTATGTTGGTTGCATTTGCATATAGATTTAATGGCTATAAAATAGTTTTAATCTTTGCAGAAGGCTTTATAGCAAGTGGTGCCACATATTTTTTTGTTCGCAGCTTAGAGATTATACGTCAAAAACAAAGCCTCCTTACTCTAAAAAAGACCGATGTAAGCTGTATCATCATTTCACTGTGCATATTTATAGCAGCACTTAGCTCAATAACCTTTGCACAGCTTTCACTTGGCAGAATAATTGCAATAGAAGTTATTCTGTTAGCTGCATACATGGGTGGTGAAGCTGTTGCTACCATGGGTGGTGTAGCGTGTGGTACCGCCGTTATGCTTGCCTCACCAAGCAACAATTTTTTACTTACAGCCTATGCACTCAGCGGACTGGTTAGCGGAATGTTTGCACCGCTTGGCAAAATAGCTGCATCAATCAGTTTTTTGACAATACATTCAATGATATGTTTAGCTGCTTCCGGCGGTAAAGCCGGAATACCCTTTTTATTGGAAGGAATAATTGCTGCAATTATTTTTTCGATAATACCTGCGGCAGCTATTGAAGCCTTACGAAACTTTACTTTTAAGCAGGTAAATTTAAGTAAAGACAAAGGGCTTAAACCATTTTTAATTTCACAGCTTGAAGAAGCTTCCTTTGCATTAAATGATGTTGCTGTTACAACACGCACAGTATCTGAAAATTTAAGCAAAATGAGAGCGGAAAATCTTTCTCAAGTCAGTTATCAAGCAGTGGATACTATATGCCGTAAATGCGGACTTAAAGCAAAATGTTGGCAAGATGAACATAATAATTCAATGGATTGTTTAAACAGTGCCACTTTAACCTTAAAGAAAAAAGGTAAGCTTGAAGTGCAGGATTTAACTGAACCTTTAGCAGGACGCTGCATATATAAGGACAAGTTAACGGCATGTTTAACACAAAATTTTTTAGAGTACAATACCAAACAAAATGCCAGACGTAAGCTTTCGGAAATAAGGTCGGTAGTTACCGACCAATTTGAAGGAATGGCACAGCTTATAGATGGTATTACAGGACAAATCAGTGTAATAACCGCAGTAGATAATGGAATTAATCAAAAGGTCAATGATTATTTCAACAGTTTAAAGACCGAACCCTTGGAGGTGATAAGTTATACCGATAAAGATAACAGGTTATATATTCGGGTAAAATTGTTTTCCGGTAAACTTGCAAGGCTGGATAAACAACTGGTTACCGATGAACTTTCATCAATGATAGATTATGAATTTGCATTACCTATTTTAGAAACTCAAGACACTATAACTACATTACTTTTCTGTGAAAAACCAAAGCTTTTTGTTAAAATTGGATATTCACAACATAATTGCGGAGAAAATAAACTCTGTGGAGATTGCTATTCTGTATTTAATGACAAACAAGGTCAAACGCATCTCGTATTAAGTGATGGTATGGGTAGCGGTAGCAGTGCCGCTGTAGATTCTACCTTAACTGTATCTTTAATACGCAAACTTATTCATGCAGGTATTGGCTATGATGCAGCATTAAAGCTTGTCAATTCCGCTTTGCTTGTGAAATCCGGTGAAGAAAGTTTATCAACCTTAGATGCTGCTTCAATCAATCTGTATACAGGTAAAGTCAATTTTTATAAAGCAGGTGCAGCCCCTACTTTTATTAAAAAATTTGGCAAAACCGGCTATCTGGAATCCACTTCAATGCCTGTAGGTATTTTAACCGATGCTGCTTTTGAAAAAAGCAGTACCCTCCTTAAAGACGGAGATATTGTACTGATGCTATCTGACGGCGCCACAACATCAGGTACAGACTGGATTAAGCTTACTCTTGAAAAATTTGAAGGCGATAATCTTCAAGCATTATGTGAGGACATTGTAAAAACCGCAAAGCTCAAACGAGTAGATGGATATGATGATGATATCACTGCATTGGCGGCATTAATACAAAGGTCGGCATAAATATTTTTTTGTAAAAAGCAGCAGGTATGAAACGATTGTTTCAAAGACTTATATAAATAAGATACCGACAAGCCTATAGCGTTTTTATAAATAAATTTGCTTGATAAATTAGAATAACACAAAATAATAAGCCCACCATGATACCCGATAGTCATGGTGGGCTTATTATTTACCTAAGAAAATATACTTGGTTATCTT
>JAVVRS010000049.1:0-8164 GCA_036654595.1 Oscillospiraceae bacterium
CACCACCCATAGAATTGATTATCTCTCGGAATGATGCAAGTGAAATGGAAGCATAGTAGTCAATAGGCAGTTTAAACTGCTGCATTATAACTGCTTTAAGCTCTTGCATACCATCACCTTTTTCATAAATCATCGGGTGACCGTAAACAGAATTTATCTTTCCTGTCGGATATATATTACCGACAAAACTATCTCTTGGAATTTGCAGCACCGAAGCGGTATTGCTTTTTACATCAAACATACCCACCATAATTACATCGGTAAGCATACCCGTATCATCAATACCTGCAACCAACACACGCACAACATCTTTTTCAAGAGGTGCTGATTGCTCATTACCGGAGGCTGTATCACCCGAAACAACAGGCGGAATATATTTTGTTTTTATAGCATAAGCTGCTGCACTTGTACAAAGTACAACACCTGTAATTGCTAAGACAAATATACCTATTTTATTTGCTGTCTGCTGTTTCAAAAGCAACGCCTCCCATGTCATATTCCTACTTTATGTAGTAATTATATGCTCTATAGGTGTCATCACTAATGCCAAATCCTTTTTGAACCAAACGAATTATACTGTATTTCAATGTGCTAATCATTGCCAAACGTAAATTTGTAAATGCAAGTTTACGCATCAGTTCTACATCAGGATACTTGCGGTCAGCACTGATTACATCTGAAACATAGATAATTTCTTCAAGCGTGGACATGCCTTCTCTTGCAGTAGTATGATACCTTACTGCATTTAGTATCTGTTCATCTTTGATGTTTAATACATCTTTCATATAAATAGATGCTGATATTCCATGCCATACCTGCGGTTGCTTTAACAGAATACTGTCCAAAATTATACCAGATTTTTGTATCCATTGCAACTGTTCCTTTAAATCAACTTCTTTATACAGGTCATGTAAAATACCTGCCAAATACGCTTTATTAATATCTACATTATTAAGCTTTGCCAATTCTACCGCTGTATCTGCTACATTTAAACTATGCTGTAGCCTTTTTTCGGATAACTTGGACTCTGCCAACTTAATATATTTAGAATAATTCGTTTCATCATCAGTCATCTTTACACTCCTCCAAAGCAAATCGTAACCCTAATCTGCCTTAATATAAAGCCCATGCTCCAATATATATCTTTCAACCGAATAATCCAGATGCCCTTGTGTTGTGCCGGTATATTTTAACATTTCACGCATCTCAGTAGATGAAAGGTCGATTACATCAAGATGTTCAAGTAAAACAACGCTTCCGCCTATATCTTCCAAATGACGCTCCTGTTCTTTTAAAAGTGCTATCTGTCCATCTTCTCTTGCCGCCGTACATATGACGGCTTTATTCATGATTTCTTGATAATTATGCCATCTTTCAAAAGATAAAAACATATCGCTTCCCATTAACAGATACATCTCGGTATTGGGATATTCTATCTCAAGTTGTTCCAATGTTTCTGAAGTATAACTGCTTCCGCTTCGTTTAGCCTCAATATCACATATCCGTAAAAATGGATATGGCTGACAGGCAAGCTTACACATTGCCATTCTGTCCTCTACCGGTGCAAGACATGGTGTCTGCTTATGCGGAGGTACATTTGTAGGTATAACCAACACTTTATCCAGCTCCAATTTGTCCCTAAAATGCCTCACCAGATTAATATGTCCTTTATGAATCGGATTAAATGTTCCTCCGAATATACCCAGTCTGTTCATATCTTCCACCTACTGCTTTTACAGATTATTCTTTAATCAATTTGATTTTTGTATCCTTTGGGTTCTTACGGTACAAAACAAATCTTGTTCCGATAACCTGTACTACTTCTGAATCTGTTTGTTCCGCTAATTCTATAGCTGCTTCTTTTGCTGTCACTCCTGAATTTTCAAGAACTCTCAGCTTAATAATTTCTCTTGCGGTAAGTGCTTCATCTGTTTGTTTAATAAGTGCATCACTCATTCCGCCTTTACCTACCTGTGCGATTGTATCGAGTCCATTTGCCATTGCTCTGAGTTGTGCTCTTTGTTTCCCTGTAATCATATGATTTATGTTATCCTCTCTATTTTGGGTTTTTGAGTTTCGTTGCTTTGGGCGGCTGTGCCACGACCGCCGCAGGCGGTCGTGAAGCGGCGAAGCCGCTTGTTATGGCACAAAGTGCCATAACGCACAGCCGCCCAAATGTACAAGCTTAACTTTTATGCCAAGCGTGCATTTCTCAGTATTTTGTAAAGCTTTGTAAGTGCAATGCCTCTGTGACTTACAGCATCTTTTTCATTCTGTGCCATCTGAGCATAAGACCTGTTGCCCAACATAAATATCGGGTCATAACCAAATCCCTCTGTACCTTGCGGTTCAAAGCCAATCCAGCCATAACTTCTGCCGGAACATTCCAATATTTTATCCTCGGCAACAACAAGACATATTGCACTTTCAAAATATGCTGTACGTTTTTCTTTTGGAATACCATCAAGTTCTTTTATTAAACTTTTTATCTTGACATCATAACCACTGTTTTCACCGCAGTATCTCGCAGAATATACACCCGGACGAAGCTGCATAGCCTCAACACAAAGCCCGGAATCATCGGCAATTGCCGGAATACCTGTAGCTTTAAATATTGCCATTGCTTTCAGTTTTGAATTTTCCGCAAATGTACTGCCGGTTTCTTCAACGGCAATATCTACACCTGCTTCTTGTAGTGAGATAATTTCAAATCCCAACGGTGCAAGAATTCTCTCGAACTCATTTAGCTTGCCTATGTTCTGTGTTGCTGCAATTAATTTCATTATTTATGCTCCTCTGTGTCCATGCCAAACAAAGCTTTTGCAAATTCGTCGGCAACGAACGGTCGTAGGTCGTCGATTTTTTCTCCAACACCAATATACTTTATAGGAACTTCAAGTTCTTCTTTAATACCGATAATCACTCCGCCTCTTGCTGTTCCATCAAGCTTGGTTAAGATGATACCGTCCAGTCCTGCTGCTTCTTTAAACAATCTTGCTTGATTTAGTGCATTTTGACCTGTTGTAGCATCAAGTACAAGAATAGTTTCTCTGGCACAATCAGGAGCTTCTCGGTCAATCACTCGTGAAATTTTCGACAGTTCTTCCATAAGGTTTTTCTTGTTGTGCAAGCGTCCTGCCGTATCGCAGATTATTACATCAACGCCTCTGGCTTTACCTGCATTTATTGCATCAAATATTACCGCTGCCGGGTCTGAGCCCTCGGAATGTTTGATTATCGGTACTTGTGCTCTGTCTGCCCATACCTGTAACTGGTCAATGGCTGCCGCACGAAAGGTATCCGCTGCTGCTAAAAGTACAGTTTTACCCTCTGCTTTAAGGTTATTTGCAAGCTTACCTATAGTAGTTGTTTTACCTGCACCGTTTACCCCTATCACAAGTATTACCGACGGTTTTGTTGTAAGATTTAAACTTGCATCGCCCTCAAGCATCTCGCTTATTATTTCCTGCAACAATCCTTTGACCATTGACGGGTCGGTTATACCTTTTTTCTTAATTTTTTCTCTCAGTCTGTCACAAATTCTTCCCGCAGTCACCATACCTACATCTGCAACAATCAATGCTTCCTCTAATTCTTCCATCAAATTTTCATCTATTTCGGTAAAGCTGTTTACTATTTCTTCTACCTTGCCCAGCATTGAATCTCTTGTCTTTTTAAGTCCCTCAGCTATCTTATTAAAAAAGCCCATGGCAACCTCCTTTTTTTATTTTCAACGAATACCCAGCTTGCTTTCCATACGGGAGATGTCAAGTTTCAGCAATTTGGATACTCCTTCTTCCTGCATTGTCACACCATACAGCATATCTGCTTCTTCCATTGTACCTCTGCGGTGTGTAATGGAAATGAACTGTATGTTATGGCTTAACTTTCTCAGATACTTTGCGTATTTATTTACATTGACATCATCAAGTGCAGCTTCAATTTCATCAAGCAGCACAAATGGTGATGGACTTACCTTTAATATTGCAAAATAAATTGCAATTGATACAAACGATTTCTCTCCGCCTGAAAGAACATTAAGATTTTTTATGATTTTACCCGGCGGCTGTACAAATATTTCTATACCGCAATCCAATATATCTTCATTGTCCACAAGTGCAAGTCTTGCCGTTCCACCATCAAAAAGCTCGTTAAAAATCTGTCCGAACTCATGGTTTATAAGACTAAACTTTTCCATGAAAATTTCCTGCATCTGACCGGTTAATTCTCTTATCAGTTTCATTAAACTGTTCCTTGAATTTTCCACATCATCTACCTGTGTTT
The DNA here is from genome assembly GCA_036654595.1 of Oscillospiraceae bacterium. Classification (GTDB taxonomy): domain Bacteria; phylum Bacillota; class Clostridia; order Oscillospirales; family Ruminococcaceae; genus RGIG7389. Next base: position 4,285 of record JAVVRS010000049.1, read on the forward strand.
TCATAAAGCGATATCGTTCACCGACTTCTTTATATTCCTCAATCGCTGCCAGATTTACTGTACCTAACCCTTTAATGCAGTTTTTCAGTTCAGTCAACCGACTCTGTGCTTTGGTTTTATCCGTTATTTCTACCGCAAATTCCGTTGCCTGTGTTCGTGTTAAATTGTACTCGTCCCACAGATTTGATATTATTCTATCATATTCCAGCTGCATTGACATCTTTTTTTCTTCAAGACTGCTCATGCGTGCCGCAACACGTTCTTTTGTGACAGCTAATTCTTTTTCCTTGGTACGCAATGTATTAATCTTTTTTTCCAAAAATTGGTTGTCGCCCATCACCTGCTGCATTTTTTCCTGCAAGCGTTGATTATCCTCGGCTAAGGTCTGTTTTGTTATTTCTGCCGCTGCTATCCTTTGCTTTGCCTGTTCATTTTCCGCTTGTAATGCCGCAATCTTGTTTTCAAGCAATCCCGACTGCATTAAGCGATTTTCTTTTAGCGACAACAGATGACCTTCGCTTTGCCGCAATGCTTCCGTATTATTATCGCAGTTCAGCAAAATCAAACGGCTTTCAGAAAATTCATCAGACCAATGCTGCATCTGAAGGCGATTTTTCTCTATTAACTCACTTCATAGTTCCCTATAGACCGAAAGCAATATTGCCTCGCTTTCAAGCTTTTTAACAATATCATCTTTATCGCTTGTTTCTACAGACAGCAATTCTATTCTCAGCTTTAAGCTTTGATATTCTTTTTCCACATTTTTCATGTTTTTTACAGCATCATCATAGTTGAAAGTATAGCGTTTAAGCTCTGCCGATGCTGTGATTTTATCTTCATTACAGGTTTTTATCTGTCCGGATATCGCTGAAATCTGTGCGGAAATCTTGTCACTGTGTTCTTTTGCCACTTTGATTGTATCTTCCATTGCATCTGCTTTTTCGGTCAAGATGTTTACTTTTTCGCTCAAACGGTCAATCTCTGTTCTGCGGCTTAATATACCCGCTTTTTGAGAAACAGAACCACCTGTCATTGAACCGCCCTGATTTAACACCTGTCCGTCCAATGTAACAATTTTAAAGCGTGAACCAAATTCTTTTGCAATCGAAATTCCACAATTTACATCTTCGGCGATTACCGTTCTCCCAAGCAGATTTAGCACAATACCCTTGTATTTATCCTCGTATTTTACCAGCTCCGCTGCTATGCCAACATAGCCTTCACAAAGCTCCACACCCTGCTCATTAACGGTTTTGCCTTTGACGGCGTTTAACGGTAAAAATGTTGCTCTGCCTTGATTTGATTTTTTCAACAGCTCCATTGCCGCTTTTGCTGAGTATTCATCATTAACAATAATGTTCTGCAATGCCGCACCCAAGGCTGTTTCAATTGCTACCGCAATCTTGCTGTCGGCAGAGATAAACTTTGACACAGTACCATGTATTCCTCTTAACTCACCGTTTGCGGCTTGTCTTAAAACATACTTTACACTGCCGTCCAAGCCCTCCATGTTTTTCTCCATGTCAAGTAGCATCTTTCTTCTTTCATCTGCTGTTTTAGCGTCTGTGAACAATTTAGTTTGCTCACCAAGCAATGTGTTAAGACCTTCATTGCGTGAGGCAAGCTTCATCTCATAGCCTTTTAAAGCGTTTGTGTCCGAAGCTATGTTTTCATCAAGCAATGCAACAAAATCTTCACAGCGTTTAATTTCTGCTTTTATTTCGTCCAGTATACTCTCTTGATTTTGGCTTATCTGCTCCATACCCGACAAACGGCTTTTCGTTTCTTCCAGCAATGATGCCGAAGTTGCTTTTTTAAGATTTTGTTCATTGAGTGCTTTTTCTGTGGCAGTATATTTATTTTTAAGTTGGGCAAATTTTTGTGTTTGCTGTTCTTCTTGTATTTTTATCTCATTAAGCTTATGCAAAATATTTTCATTATGTTGTTTTTGCTCAATATATTTCTGCTTTTCATCTGCTATTTCTTGTTGCTTTTGCTTAATCTGTAGGTCAAGACTATTGCTATCGGTTTGCTGCATGGCAATATCATCAGCAAGCGATTTAACCGAATTGCAATTATGTAAAATATCATTTTGTGCAACTGCAAGCTTTGAATTACACTCTGAAATTTCGCTGTCATTGTTTAGCAATCTTTCCCGTATCTTCTCGGTTTCTATATCAGCCTGCTGAATTTGCTTATATACCTCACCTATTTGATATTCCACATCTTCCAACAAGGTACTGTTGTCCTCATATTCGGTACGGTTTACAAGTAAAATTTGTTCCTGCTGTGAGATTTTTTCTCTGAACTCCTCAATTTTTTCAAGCCAAAGTGTTATTTCAAGACTTTTCTTTTCGTTTGCATATTTTACAAACTGTTCTGCTTTTTCAGACTGTACCTTCAAAGGTTCAATACGTCCTTCAAGTTCAAGCAGAATATCTTTTAATCTAACTAAGTTTTCATAAGAAGCCGCAAGTTTTTTTTCGGCTTCCTCTTTACGGTAGCGAAATTTGCTTATTCCTGCCGCTTCCTCAAATATTTCTCGTCTATGTACAGACTTTGCGTCCACAATCTCTGCAATTTTACCTTGCCCTATAATGCAATATCCATCTCGTCCAAGCCCTGTATCCATAAAAAGCTCATTGACATCTTTAAGACGCACTGATGTGTTATTTATACGGTATTCGCTGTCACCCGAACGGTAAAGCTTGCGGCAAACAGTAATTTCATCTGTATCCATAGGTAAACGTCTGTCCCTGTTATCCACAGTGAGTTCCACGCTTGCAAAGCCTGTTTGCTTTCTTTCTTTTGTGCCAACAAAGATTACGTCCTCCATTTTGCCGCCACGAAGTGTCTTTGTGGACTGTTCTCCCAAGACCCATCTCATTGCATCGGAAATATTACTTTTACCGCTGCCGTTAGGACCGACGACTGCAGTTATGCCATCACTGAATTCTAATTTTGTTTTATCCGGGAATGACTTAAATCCTTGAATTTGCAAAGACTTTAACTGCAATTTTACACTTCCTTTTACGGTTTATGTTTTACCTGCTGTATTCTTATTTCAAAAAGCTTTAATTTATTATCCGCTTGTACTTTTATATTTATGCCACGCTGTGCAAACGCTTTAACATTGCATCTCTGTTGTCCGGTCATCTTTGAAACCGCACTCGGTGCCACAAAAACAACAAACTCATTGCCATCATTATCACTTAATTTTTCTGCAAGCAAATCAAAGTAGATTTTACCCTCGCACAGTTCTCTGAATGCGGGGTGATATATCCCCGCAATTGTATTTTTTGCAAGACTTTCGCTGTAATGCAGACCTAAGCGTATAACTTTAATCTCTCTTTGGGTGAAAAACCAAAGCAATTTTGCACATAGTTCTACCCCATCATCAAGTGACATAGGCAGGTACTTGCCTTTACGGTAAAGTTGTCCAAGCTCTGTTTCTTCAATGACAACGGTAGGGTAAATTCTTATTGTTGCAGGGCACAACTCTGCCAAACGGTGGGCAGTATGCAAACACTCCTCGGCGGTATCTCCATACAAACCCACCATCATCTGCAAACCAAGCTGAAAGCCATACTGCTTTATCAGCTTTGATGCCGAAGCTACATCTTCAGCAGTATGACCTCTGCGATTAAGCTGCAACACTCTTTCACACATACTCTGTGCTCCAAGTTCTATCGCCGTCACACCATAAGCCTTGAGTAAAGTTAAAACCTCATCATCAATTGCGTCCGGTCTTGTTGAAATGCGTATGCCTTGTATTTTATCTTCGCCGAGATATGGCTGTACTGCTTGCAAAAGCGATATCATGTATTGTCTGTCAATTGCTGTAAAGCTGCCGCCAAAAAATGCAAGCTCCGCACTGAAT
>JAVVRS010000050.1:0-8160 GCA_036654595.1 Oscillospiraceae bacterium
AGCCGCCGGCGGCACCGCAGTGCCGCATTGTGCCGCCACGGCGGCTGACGCATTAAACAGGTGTTGATTAAGGAGAATAAAATAAGCAGCTGCAAATTTGCAGCTGCTTATTTGTATATATTGGGTTAAATTTGTTGTAATAAATGGAAGATGCTTAATTTTCAGACGGTGGGGTGATGGTTTCATCATTGTTTGCAGCAATCTGAGGTTCAGTATCTGTAAAGGTTACTTCATTGTGCTGGTCATATACACTGTCATCACCTGTCATAAGTTTTGCAAAATCATCACGTTCAATTTTTTCATATTCAAATAGATATTTTGCAACTTTTTCAAGCTTATCCATATGTGCCGAAAGAATTTCTTTAGCACCTTGATAAGCGTCATCAATAATTATGCGGACTTCTTCATCAATAATAGAAGCAACATTTTCAGAATAATTCTTTCCTTGACCTAAATCTCTGCCAAGGAAAACTTCGTTTTGGTCTGTACCATATACAATAGGTCCGAGTTTTTCACTGAAACCATACTTTGTTACCATATTTCTTGCTGTAGCACTTGCTCTTTGCAGGTCATTTGATGCACCTGTTGAGATATCATCAAGTACCAACTGTTCAGCAATACGTCCGCCAAGTAAAACAATGATATCTTCGTGCATTTGCTTTTTGGTACGATAATTTTCATCATGGTCGGGTAAAGAAAGGGTATAGCCACCTGCTTGACCACGAGGAATAATAGAAATTTGGTGTACTGCAGGTTGTGATTTACAATAATATGTGCAGACTGCATGACCGGCTTCATGGTATGAAGTAAGTGTTTTGTCTTTTACCGGTACAACATGTGAACGCTTTTCGGGGCCTGCAACAACCTTAATTGTAGCTTCTTGAATATCTTCCATGATAATAGCTTTTCTGTCTTGACGTGCTGCAAGCAAGGCGGCTTCATTTACAAGGTTTTCTAAATCTGCACCGGTAAATCCGGCAGTTGTTTTTGCAATTACATGAAGCTCAACATCAGGGCCAAGCGGTTTGTTTCTTGTGTGAACCTTGAGTATTTCTTCACGTCCTTTTACATCGGGATAACCAACATAAACTTGACGGTCAAAACGACCCGGACGCAATAATGCAGGGTCAAGAATATCACGGCGATTGGTTGCGGCAAAGATGATAACACCACTGTTTGCACCGAAACCGTCCATCTCAACCAAAAGCTGATTAAGTGTTTGTTCTCTTTCATCATGACCGCCGCCAAGACCTGCTCCTCTTTGACGACCTACTGCATCAATTTCATCTATAAATATGATACTTGGAGCATTTTTCTTGGCTTGTTCAAACAAATCTCTTACACGGGAAGCACCGACACCAACAAACATTTCAACAAAGTCAGAACCGGAAATTGAGAAGAACGGTACACCCGCTTCACCGGCAACTGCTCTTGCCAAAAGAGTTTTACCTGTACCCGGAGGACCCATTAAAAGAACACCTTTAGGTATTCTTGCACCAAGTGCGTTGAATTTTGATGGGCTTTTTAAGAACTCAATAATTTCTACAAGTTCTTCTTTTTCTTCATCAGCACCGGCTACGTCATCAAAGGTTACACGACGCCCGTCTTCAGCCGGTTTTGGCTTAACTTTACCGAATGATGAAATTTTACCGCCGCCGCCACCGCTTTGACGCATCATCATTATCCAAAGAAACACCATTGCTCCAATAAGAAACAGTGTAGGTAACATTGACAGCCAGAAAGAATATTCCTGCGGAGGCAAGACGTCATAGGTAAATGGTTTATCTGAATGCTTACTGTCATATTCCTTACGATAATCTTCAATATTAACATCGTCTACAAATCGAGTAAGACTTGGAACTTTATAGGTATATTCTTTGCCGTCAACTGTAAAGGTCATCATATTGTTACTTTGATTTAAGGTAAGCTGAGATACCTTGTAATCATCAAAGTAATTCATAATTTCATAATATTTAAGGGTTTCTTTAGGCTGCATAGTACTGTACATTGAGATACCTACTATAAAAATTAATGCAGCTATAGCAAGATAAATGCCTAATCCCTTACTTTTTTTAGGGTTCAAAAGCTTCACTCCTCACTTTGCGGTATACGCTTTGATTTAAATGTCAAAAGCGTTTCTCTTTTTTTTATTTTAAATAGCCTTCGTATACCTCTGATTTGAGAATACCAATGTAAGGTAGATTGCGATATTTTTGGTCAAAATCCAATCCATATCCTACAACAAATTCATCAGGTACAGAAAAACATGAATAATCGGCGGTTAAATCCACCTGGCGGCGTTCGGGTTTGTCTAACAAAGTAGCGATTTTTATGCTAGATGGGTGACGTGGCAATAAAGTTTCTTTTAAAAATTTTAAAGTCTTGCCGCTGTCAAGAATATCCTCTACCAATAAGAGGTCATAACCGGATAAATTTAAATCTAAATCCTTGTTGATTTTAACAATACCTGATGTCTTGGTACTGCTGCCATAGCTGGAAACACTCATAAAATCAATGTGTGCATGGATATCAATAGCTCGCATTAGGTCTGCCATGAATACAACCGAGCCTTTAAGAACGCTTACCATCAAAAGATTTTTATATTTGTAGTCTTCGGAAATCTGTCTTCCGAGTGAGGTCACTTTTTCGGAAATTTCCTCGGTGCTTATTAAAACTTTGAGGATATCATCTTTCATCATTACAGTATGCTCCATTTCGTCAGAGATTATTTTTGGGGGATTGGTTGTTTTGCGAAACGCATTTAATAAGGTACGCATGAGTTGTAAATTCATCTGCTGATACACGAGAGCAAACACCATAGTCCGCTATCCAAATTACACCGTCGGAATCGGCTATCAATGGAATTTTATCTCGAATTTCAGTGGGAATTTTGTCCTCACAGAATAATTTTTTTAACGATTTGCTTACGCCACGTTTAGCTTGACTGAAACAGTCACCGCTTTTTCTTTGGCGTATAACCGCAATATCCTTTATTCTATCACAGTCAAGCAGATTTTTTAAGTCTAAAGAGTGAGATTTCTCACAAAATTTTACTTTTTTACAATCTATTAATAATATTTCAAGTATTTGACCTGTCGGCAGGGTGAAAATACCCTCTTTCAGTGGAATTTCATAGTTAAATTTTTCTTTTGCACATACTGCATTGGGATTGTAAGAACTGAAAAAACCCTTTTTAACGGTGAAAATACAATCGCAGCCGGTTTGTACCGCACCGCTTTTTTTAAAAATAAGTTCCCGTAGCTCACTGACTGCTCCATAGCTTGCCGTACATTTCTTTTCGGTTAGCAAGGTGAGCAAGAGCCTGTCTAAAACAGCCGGGTGAAGCTTGTAAAGCTTTTCAACCTCAAATCCATTTTCGGTGTAAAGCTCTTTTTTTGATGCTGCCATGCTGTCGTATATAAAATTATCGGCGTTGAGTAACACCGAAATCATCTGCTCAATCGCAACATCAGCATGAGGATTTATTTCATATAGTTTGGGGATAATGTTGTGACGCACTCTATTGCGTGTGTATTCGTCCGAAAGATTGGTGCTGTCTGTAACATAGTCAAGACAGTTAGACTCGCAATATGCTTCAATTTCACTGCGTGTGAGCAAAATGAGCGGACGTATGATGTTGCCTCGCTTTGCGGGAATACCTGTTAAGCCTTTAAGCCCTGTACCTCTTGCCATATTGAATATTATAGTTTCCATAGAGTCGGTAAGAGTGTGAGCAGTTGCGATTTTAGCATTGTATTTTTGCGAAAGTAAGTCAAATATACGATAACGCTCATTGCGTGCGGCGTGTTCTACAGATAAATTTTCACTCACAGCAACAGATTTAATGTCAAGTGACACTGTATCCAAAGGAATATTGTACCGCTTACAAAAGCTTTGTGCAAAATGCTCGTCCCTTAAAGCTTCGTTACCACGCAGATTATGATTGATATGGCACGCTTTGACGGTAATACCAAGCTGTATGCGGTGGGAGTACAGAAAATGCAGCAACGCAACAGAATCCGCACCGCCGGAAAATCCGACAAGCACAGTATCTTGCGGCTGCATAAGCCCGAATTTTTGGTTTGCGGCAAATACCTTATCCTTCATCACGATAAAACTCCCTGCTGACAAATCTTGTGAACTGACCGTCCCAACCAAGCTTTACAGTATCGGTCGCACCATGACGGTTTTTTGCTATAATACATTCGGCAACACCTTTTTCGGGTGAATCATCATTGTAATAATCATCACGATACAACATCATTACAAGGTCGGCGTCCTGTTCAATAGAACCGGACTCCCTTAGGTCGGAGAGCATAGGACGATGCTCTGAACGGCTTTCGGGCCCACGAGAAAGCTGTGACAAGGTTATAACCGGTACATTAAGCTCTTTTGCCATGATTTTAAGGCTTCGGGTAATTTCGGAAACCTCTTGTACACGGTTTTCAGTGCGGCGTGAGGACTGCATTAACTGAAGATAGTCAATGATAATAAGACCTAAATCACGCACTCGTCTTGCTTTCGCTTTCATTTCAGCTACCGATATACCCGGGGTATCATCAATGTACAATGGCCTCTTTGCAAGTTCTTGTGCCGAAATAGCAAGCTTATTCCAATCATCAACACTAAGTGTCCCTGTACGCAGATTGTTACCCTGAATTAAAGCATCAGATGAAAGCAGTCGTGAAACAAGCTGGTCTTTACTCATTTCAAGTGAAAACACAGCGACAGATTTATTTTGTTTTGCTACATTAGATGCAATGTTAAGTGCAAAGGAAGTTTTACCCATGCCCGGACGTGCGGCAAGTAAAATTAAGTCTGAACGGTTTAGACCCGTTGTTACATTATCAAGTGCCGAAAATCCACTGGGAATACCGGTATAACTGCTCTTTTCATCTCCCGAAAGCCGCTGTAATTTATCATACAATTCATATATAATACGGTCAACTCTGACAAGCCCCGAGACTTCACGGCCTTTACGAATATCAAAGATACGGCTTTCTGCCAAATCCATCAAGCTTTTTGCATCTGCCTGCGGCTGTGAGGATAAATCTATGATTTCTTTTGCAACATTCATCAGATTACGGATATAATACTTTTCCTGCACCATCTTTGCATAAGATACAACATTGGCAGTAGTAGGTACAATCTGCACAAGCTGCATAAGATATACTTTAGCACTTTGCTCATCGGGAAATACCTTTTGTGCTTTAACTTCTTCAAGAACGGTTATTACATCTATAGGTTGTGCCGAGATGAATTTTTCGGACATTATTCCGAAAATTTCACCATGTTGTTTACGATAAAAGCTTTCGGAATTGATATATTCAAGAACACTGCTCAAGCAGTTTGGTTCAATCAGAATTGCACCCAGCACTGACTGTTCAGCTTCCATATTATACGGTGCTGAGGCATCGTTACCACTGCCATAAAAATAATTTTCTGCCATTCCCGAAAGCCTCCTTTTTTTATATTTCTTACGCTACATTCTGCGTTGCGTTAAGCGGTGCCCCACAGTCACAGGTTGGCTTTGCCAACCTGTGTGATTGCCGTAAAGCGGCAATCAGGCAAGCAAGCCGCACCGTGGTGCGGCTTGCTTGCCACTGTGGGGCAGATGGCTTAGGGTGAAAATTTAAGCTTCGGTTACTGCAACAAAGATTTTGGCGGAGATACCGGCGTAAAGCTTGATTTCGGCATTGTATGTGCCAAAACCTTTTACATCAGCTTCAAATGAGATTTTCTTTTTGTCTACATCAAATCCCATTTGTTTTTTAATTTCTTCTGCAATTTCTTTTGCGGTAACTGAACCAAATAATTTACCGTTAGCACCTGCTTTTGCGGTAAGCTTTAATGTTTGTCCGTCAATTCTTTTGGAGATTTCAGTAGCAGCAGCTTTTTCGGTTTCAATGCGATAAGCAGTTGCGGCTTGTTTGTTTTTTAAATCATTGACAGCTTGGGCATTGGCTACAACAGCAAGGTTTCTTTTTACTAAAAAGTTTTTGGCATATCCATCAGCGACATCTAATAATTCACCCTTCTTGCCGCTGCCTTTTACATCTTGTGTTAAAATTACTTTCATCTGTATATCCTCCTAAATTTAATGTTATTTTGTGTCCGAAGAATTTCGGTAATGGTCAATGGCGTCCAATAGCTGTTTATGGACTTGTTCCATAGTGGTGTTTTTAAGCTGTGTACCTGCCATGGTAAGATGTCCGCCTCCACCTAAGCGTTCAATTATAACCTGTACATTCATTTCACCCATACTCCGTGCAGATACGGCAATGGTATTTTCATCTTCTCTAAACAATACAAATGACGCTCTGACATCACAGATACCCATTAATTCGTCTGCTGCTTGAGCAGTGATGATTTTAATATTGGCAGATTTGCTTTCGGAGATTGCAATTGCACAGCCATTGTATATTTTTGCTGAGGAAACTATCAAACTTCTTTCTTGATAGGATTCCATGCTTGAGGAGAAAAGCTTTCGTACTTCAACAGTATCTGCACCTAAACGACGAAGATATGCTGCAGCTTCAAAGGTTCGTACTCCCGCACGCAATACAAAGTTTTTGGTATCAAGCATTATGCCGCTTAGTAAAGCTTCGGCTTCAATATTTGACAGCCGTTTATTACTGCCTAAATATTGTACCAGTTCTGTAACCATTTCACAAGCAGAAGAAGCATGAGGTTCATGATAAAATATTACGGCACGAGATATATAATCAACCATTTTACGATGGTGGTCAACTACAATAACCGTTTGTACAAGGTTGTAAACTTCGGGAGATTCTACAAAATGCGGCGAATGAGTATCTAAAACAATAAGAAGGGTGCTCTCTGTTACCATGTTTACAGCATCAACAGGTGATACAAAAATATCACCTTTACCATTGGCAATAAAACGATTGTAAAGCGGTTTTGCCAGATTGCGTCCGCTGTCAATTACAACGTGTGCCTTTTTTCCCATCTTACTGATAGCTGCCTGCAAACCTATTGCAGAACCCAGTGAGTCTAAATCAGCAAAACGATGCCCCATTAAGAGGACATTACTGCTACCTAAAATAAGTTCTTCCATGGCAGTAGCTATTATTCGGGTACGCACTTTTGTACGCTTTTCAACACCCTTGGAAACCCCACCATAAAAATCATAACCATTTTTAGTCTTAATTGCCGCTTGGTCACCGCCTCTGCCCAAAGCCATATCAAGTGCTTGCTCCGACATCATTTCAGCTTCTTTAAGTGAGGTAGCTTCACACCCAACACCTACAGATAATGTAGCCGGCATACGGTTATCAGGATTGATTTTGCGAACTGCATCAAGTAATGGAAAACGATTGTCTAAAACTTGTTGCAGATAACGCTGCTCCATAATAAGTATAAAACTGTCTTTTTCAAGCTTACGATAAAAAGCATGATTTTCTCTTGCAAAATTTTCAATTAAATACTCAAGTTCGCCAACAAGCTGTGTTCTTTCACTTTCACGGGCATTTTCTAAAAGTTCGGCATAGTTATCAACTAAAATTGAAATAACACCCGGTCGTGAACGAAAATATTCCTTTGCTATTGATTTTAATTTATTATCATCAATAAAATAAAACAAGGTTGTATCTTGATTGCCTGTATATGGAGATTTGACCGGATAAACTGAAAAATATTTGTTACCATATTCAATTTGATAGCCACCGGTCGGACAAGGGTCATTAAGAGATACCTTTGGAAACAGCTGCACTATTGATTTACCGAATACATCAGCAGTTGCGGCAACACTTTCTTCAAAACGGGTATTACACCATATAATCTCATTTACATTGTCGGTACAAGCTATTGCTATTGGAAAATCTGTTAAGGTTTGTCGCTGTACCGGGGCAAGCAGACTGCCTAAATCTGAAAAAAGGTCATTGGTATGTATTGATATTCGTCGTATATCAATAATAACAAAGGCACTGCCAATCATTACCGCAACTGTAATGCCCAGACAAAATACATTTTGTGAATATATTGTTACGGCAACAGAGGTCACACAGACTACTGCCATAACGACAATAACTGATACAACAGAGATGGGTTTCTTTTTCATGGTTACCTCCGCTAATTTTAAATAAGCTTATTTTGATAAGTGTTAAACTCAGTCGCTTTGTTATCTCCGATTTAAATCCT
>JAVVRS010000051.1:0-8143 GCA_036654595.1 Oscillospiraceae bacterium
CAACTCACAAAGTGAAGAAAAAGAATATGAAAAAATTCGTAAAGATGTTTTAAGAGAACTGAAAAATATCTTTGCTCCCGAATTTATTAATCGTGTAGATGAGATAATTGTATTTAATAAGCTTTCCATCTCTGAAATGAATGAAATTGTTGCAAATATGCTCTTTCAACTTGCAGACAGAGTGTTAGATATGGGAATGAGGCTGGAATATACAGATGAAGTAATAAGTCATATTTCAAATGATGGCTATGACCCCGCATATGGGGCAAGACCACTGCGTCGCAAGGTACAGAGCACAGTTGAAGATAAGATAGCAGATGCTGTGCTCAAAGGTAAATTTGTGGCAGGTGACACCCTTGTATGTGACTATACTGCCGAAGATGGATATATATTGGTAAAAAAATAAGCTGTGGTTTACGAATTGCTACAGCAGACAGAAGGAGTGGGCTGCTGGGGCGGCACAAAAAGCCATATGAGGGGGGCAAACCTGCGGTTGGCCCCCCTCATATGGCTTGCGGCGGCGAAGCCGCCGGCGGTCATGGACCGCATTGTGCCGCCCCACACAGCCGTTTTACGCCTAATCAAGATTTTTGATGGATAAAAACTTATTGCTATTTATCCTGAAAAGCAGCAAACAGTTTTTCATAAAATTCGGGGTGCTTTTTTTGCACATTGATTGGTTTCATAGTATGGTCTACCATAGCGTGTAAGGTTCTGCCGGTGTTTATAGGTTTAACTTCTCCCTCACGATATATATTGTATTCAAATTCTAATTTTACCCTTGTCATGTTTATAAGTTCAACCTCAACAATAAGTTCATCTTCATATTTGGCAGGACTTATATATTTACAGTAGAGTTCTACTACAGGTGTCATAACCCCCATTTGTTCCATTTGAGTATAAGTAAGCCCAAGTTTTTTAATATAATCTGTTCGGGCAATTTCATACCAAACAGCATAATTAGAATGATAAACAACACCCATAGCATCAGTTTCGGCATAACGTACACATATTTTGCTGGTTGACTTCATAAAACAATTATCTCCTTTTAACGTCCGAGTTCATAAGCACGTTTAATACATTGGTCAAAAGCTTCATCAAAAATCGCATTGAGATTATTGTCATCAAAGACTTTTAAAGCAGCTAATGTAGTACCGCCGGGCGAACAAACATTTTTAATAAGTTGTTGCAATGGGACATCTGTTTTAGTAATCATATGTGTTGCACCTATAAAAGTTTGACAGATTAAATCAAGAGCAACATCAGGGTCAATACCTGCCTTTACGGAACTTTGCAGCATACAGTTGATAATGTAATATACAAATGCAGGTGAGCTGCCATGTACGGGAATAATTTCATTCATTTGATTTTCATCAATGCGTTTAGTACAACCCATCAGATTAAATAAAGCAATAACATTATCATATTCATCATCGGTTACATTTTCGGAGCGAGAAAAAACAGATGCACCTTCACCAATAAGCAAAGGAGTATTTGGCATTACACGAATAATTTTAACAGGTTCTTTAAAATAGCTTTGAATGTATTCAATTGAGATACCGGCAGCAATTGAGATTAAAATTTGAGCGTCATATTTATTGCCGGCAGAGATTTCATCTAAAACCGTTGGCATAATTTGAGGCTTAACACCAAGTAAAACAATTTCACATTGAGAATATAACTCAGCAGAATTTGTATATGTTTTAAATCCTTTAGCTTCAAATTGAGGTAATTTACTTTGACTGTGTACTAGAATACCAATTTGATTTGCAGATATTATATTTGAGTTAACAATGCCATTTACAATAGCCATACCCATATTACCGGCACCGATTACACCCAGTTTATTTTTTGTCATTAAGACACACAACCTTTCTTTAATACATAACAATATTTTATCACTATAAAGCATTTTGTGCAATGAGGCGATAAGTGATAAAAAATATCTTTGGTAACTTTCAATTTTAAACTATTTATGGTAGACTGTTAACATAAGATTATTTAAGAAAGGCAGACTAAATATAGGTGAGAATTAGAAGAAAAAAATGGGCGGCACCGGAGCTTAATGCAGCAGATTATTTTATACAAAATCCATATGAACAGCGAGGGAAATGGAGTGAGGTGTTTGCAAGACAAAATCCATTACATCTTGAAATAGGTTGTGGCAGAGGTGGATTTATATCACAAATGGCAATTGAAAATCCTGATATAAATTATTTGGCAGTAGATATTAAACTTGATATGCTAGGTACAGCAAGACGAAATATAGAGAAAATATTTACTGAAAATCAACGAGATATTGATAATATCAAATTGACGGTATATAATATGGAAAGTCTTAAAATTATGTTAACCGAACAAGATAAAGTTGAAAGAATGTATATAAATTTTTGTAATCCATGGTATAAATCAGGAGATAAAAAACATCGTTTAACACATACAAGGCAACTTATGAGATATAAAGAATTTCTTACACCACAAGCGGAAATTTGGTTTAAAACAGATGATGCTCCATTATTTGAAGAATCATTGGAGTATTTTGATGAGTGTGGATTTAAGATAACTTATATTACTCGTGATTTGCATAATAGTGATTTTGTTGGAAGCATACCAACAGAGCATGAAAAAATGTTTACCGAACAAGGTATACCGACAAAATTTCTTATAGCTGTAAATCAATAATGAAAAGAAAGGTAGATTAGTTATGAAAGCTTTATTTGTAACCGGTGAGGCAATTCCATTTGTGAATACAGGTATGGTAACCGGCTTATTGCAGGAACTGCCAAAAGAACTCTCCAAGCAGGAAGATATGCAGCTTTGTATTGTTATGCCTTATTATAAAGCTGTTGCGGAGCAGCCTACATTTCAGATAAAATACATTACAAATTTTGGAGTACAGCTTGGTTGGCGGCATCTTCATTGTGGACTTTTTCATGCAGTTGATACAGAAAGCGGTATTAATTATTACTTTTTAGATAATAAATATTATTTTTATAGAGATGAGATTTATGGACATCAAGATGATGGCGAGCGGTTTGCATTTTTTGCAAAAGCTGCAATAACAGCATTGGAATACATAGATTTTGTACCTGATGTTATAAATTGTACAGATTGGACTTCAGCATTAGTTCCATTGTTTTTAAAATCAGATTTCAGTCATCTGGAGCCATATAGAGATATTAAAACCTTGCTTACTGTTAATGATGTGGAATATCAAGGTAAAGCAAGCGGTGAATTTTTGACAGAAGTACTGGGTTTGTCGGAAAATTGGCGTAGTATTATAACTCAAGGTGATAATATAAACTTTGTAAAAACAGCAGTAGTGCTTGCTGATGGTGTTGTTACAAAAGAAGGTATTAAAGCTTTACCCGGACTTGAAAGTGTTTCAACAACTTATGCGTATAAATTTGCTTCTATAGCAGAAAAAAATGCTGTAGATTTTGCAAAACATTACAGAGAAATTTTTGAACATTTACTATTTGAAGATGAAATGACTGCTGACCTATAAAAAAATGACCGCATAAGCTATATAGCATATGCGGTCATTTATCTTTTTATTTCAGAGCACATCAGTAAGATTCATGCACTCAGCCTGCGGGGCAGAAGCTGAGAACCGGCAGAGATTTTGTAAAACACAGAGAAACAAAATAAGCTTATAAATTGCAAGAAACCGAACTTCTCTTACGAAAAGTTCGGTTTTTGTTTTACATTTGCAAAAACAAGCTGGTGCTTATTTCATTTTAGCGTAACATTCGCTGCAGTATACAGGACGGTCTTCACGTGGTCTGAAAGGTACACGTGCAACACTGCCGCAACCTGCGCAGTTAGCTTCAAACATTTCTCTTTCTTGTCTGCCGCCGGCTTTACGGGAATCTCTACAAGCTTTACATCTTTGTGGTTCATTTTGGAAACCTTTTTCAGCGTAAAATTCTTGTTCTCCAGCTGTGAAAATGAATTCTGCTCCGCATTCTTTGCAAATTAAAGTTTTGTCTTCGTACATGGTTTTTTACCTCGCTTATGGATAATAAATTTTTCGCCCAAAGACTAAATCACGGAGAGAGTCTCTGCTACTGAGCCAAGGGCATTATAACAGCCGACTAAGGCTGGTTAGTGAAGGGAATTGACAGTTATCCAACTGTCCGGAGCTTTCGTCTTATGCGTTGCAGGGCATTGTCTACAGCTTTAGTAGTAGTTTGTAGAGTTGAAGCCATTTCTTTATAAGAATGACCGCTGAGATACAATTTTAAAGCTTCCTGTTCGAAACCAGACAAAAGGGTCTTAATTTTTTCGTTTAAATACTCTACTTCTTCACGACGTATCACAATATTGGAAGGGTCGGTAGAGGTAGATGATGCTTGAGCATAGAGCCAAGAATCTTGCAAATTGTCAATGGGTAAATAGTTATATAAAACCCGATTTTTAATTGTACCGCAACTTTTCAAATAGGTATTGATTTTACTTGCGACACAATAGAGTGCATAATACTTAAACGGCACCTGTTTAGAAAAATCATAGGTGTCTACTGCTTTTAAGAAACCGATTAAACCTTCTTGAATTAAATCATCATTATCATCATTAAGATTATAACTATAAGCACGAGCACAGATGAACGGCATATAGCGGCTAATTAAAGTTGTAAGGTTTTGGACATCTCCCATTTTTGCGGATATGAGCAAAAAATCTTCATGTTCTTTTGCCGCAAAATCAATGGTTGTTAGTTGTTTCATAAAAAACTCCTATTGGGGGAATAACCTTTAATACTTATTATATACAATAAAAGTGGTTGTGTCAACCATTTTTTAAAAAAAGATTTACAAATTTTCCGAAAACTGCTATATATTTCAAATTATTTTGCGGATTATTCAATTACAATGGGGTTAACTCGGCTAAAAAACTTTTACCCAAAGTTTCATAATCAGTAGGGAAAATGTCTAATATGGTGGCACTTATGTCTGCAAAGGAGTTTCTTGTGCCAAGATTGACACCTTTACTCAGTGTTTCGCTGTAAAATAACATTGGAGTATACTCACGGGAATGGTCAGTACTTGCGGTTGATGGGTCACAGCCATGGTCGGCGGTTATTATCAAGGCATCAATAGTTTTAAGCTTGCTTAACAGTATACCGAGCTGTACATCAAACTTATTTAATGCGTCTGCATAACCTGCAATATTATTGCGATGTCCATACATCATATCAAAATCAACAAGATTAATAAAAGCCAGTCCATTAAAGCCGCCGTCTATAAGCCGCAAAGTTAAATCCATACCTTCATCATTACTATGAGTTTTATATTTTTTGGTAATTCCCTGTCCTGCAAAGATATCACTGATTTTACCTACAGCAATGCTTGCATATCCGTTTTCGGCAAGAAGCTCACACATATTTGGTTTAGGCGGAAGCAAGGCATAATCACGACGGTTTGCCGTTCTGGTAAAATTAGGGAAGCTACCGTTGAATGGTCGTGCAATAACTCTGCCAACACTATGTTCACCCGATAACAATTCTCGTGCTGATTGACAGCAAGCATACAGTTCATTAAGAGGGACGATATCTTCGTGTGCTGCAATCTGCATTACACTGTCTGCTGAGGTGTAAACAATCAGTGCATCATTTTCCATCTGTTCTTTACCAAAATCAACAATAACATCTGTACCTGAGTATGGTTTGTTACAGATAATTTTATGACCGGTGCGGATACTGAGTTCTTTTATAATTTCTTCGGGAAAACCATTTGGGTAAGTTGGCATTGGTTTTTCAGATACAACACCTGCAATTTCCCAATGACCTATAATGGTATCTTTACCGTTGGACAGCTCGTTCATTCTTGCAAATGAACCGATTGGTGCAGGGTCGGGTGTACCGCAGCCAACACCGTCAATGTTGTATATACCAAGCTTTGTAAGGTTTGGTATATTTAATAAACCGCTGTCGGTGATTGCTTTAAGGGTATTGCTGCCCTCGTCACCGTATAGATTTGCATCTGGCATAGCCCCAATTCCAAGGCTATCCAAAACGATTAAGAAAACACGTTTGATACTTTTCATAAAAACCTCCTGCAAAAAGTAGTTTTATTTATTTTCACAAAATGTGGTTATTTGAATAAGATAGTAGTATGATTTTATCTAGCTGTCAATGCGAAATTTTGTTTATACAAACGCAGCATAACAGATTATATCAGATGGAGGTAAGAGATGGATACAAGAAACAGAACTGTAACAATAGGAGAATTGTTGGATAATCCAAGGAGTAAAGCGGTATTACAAAAGCATTTGCCTAAAATCGTAAATAATCCGATGATTTCATTGGTGAGAGGACTTACAATGAAAGAAGTACTTGCTCAAACCAAAGGTTATTTGCCTGCTAAAAAGGTAGAGGAAATTATAAGAGAGCTTGAACGAATTTAGAGATATAAAAAAATACAAACGAGATGTATCACTTATCCGAGTGACACATCTCGTTTGTATTCCCGGAATTTAAAGTGCAAGTGTTGCCACGAGTAACATAAGCACAACATTGAAAGCTAATATCATACCTACCATAAGCAGATACAGTGAAAGAACACTGGTGCCGCCACGACGAACAAGTTCTTGTCTGTAGCGTAAAAGACCGCTTTCTTTTTGCCAAAAATTCTGGCGTATCTGATTAATTTTGGCAATACAATGCTTGTAATACAACTTGTTTGCCATAAATCCTGCAATTACCGAGGTAATCATAATCACATATTGACCGATATTTTGCAAGGCAATTATGGTATCCATACCTGTAAAGTTTGGGACAAATGCAAGAATTTCCTGTGCACCTGCTGCAAAGTCGGGGAATGCAGCTTGATATTGAGGCCATATATTATAGAATAAAACAAAGGACGGAGCCAAAGAAAGAAAGATAACCGCAAGAAAAATAAATCCGTATTTATACATTTTACGGTAGAAGAAATAGAAAAAGTTGAAGAAAAATGCGGACCAGTTAATCATTGGCATTGGAGCTTTGTTTGAGATGTACTGAAATACATTCATATAGTACATAGGATTTTTGCGAACAAAAACAGCAATGTCTTTAGAGTCAACGCCGTCCATGTCAGAGAAAGCCTCAGCGGATTTTGTTTGAGTTTGTTCTACGGGTTTTTCACCGGAATAAAGTGTTAAATCGGGACTTTTATCAAAAACAAAGCCGCAATTGGGACAAGCAGTTGCATCTGAAAGACATTCAGCATCGCAGCTGGGACATTTTTTTTGCATTGGTATGTGCGGAGGAAGTGGCTTTGGTGTAGATGATTCCTGCCAAACAAAAGATTTTGAATGGTTAGCATGATTAGCACACTTGCCTGTAGCCTTATAACATTCACGATGATGTGGAGTGCCACATTGAGGGCATACAACAATATCGTCACCGCTTACAAATTTATTCTTACAAACAGGACATTCCTGCCCAAAATACATAGGCATTTTTAAATCGCCACCATTCTAAAAATTGATTTAACAATAAGCATAGCTTAAACAATAAAAGCAATAATTACTTTATTATACATTAATTTGTCAATAAAATCTATACATATATTATGAATTTATACTATATGACATAATTATACCTATACTGTTTGTTTTTTGCAAAAAGTTGTGCTATACTTTAGAGCGTTAGATTAGGGAAAAAGATTAAAAACAGTGGAGGATTTCATGTTAGATTTTGAAGAACTGAAAGTTAAACTTAACAATATAAAACCGGAGATTATTGCACTTAAAGATGCTGTGGGATATAATCAAGCCGCAAATGCACTGGAGGAGATTGAACAGCGTACAGCAGAACCCGGATTTTGGGACGACCTTGATAACTCTAAGAAAGTGCTGAAACAACAGCGTCAATTGCAAAATAAAGTGAATAGTTACGATAAATTGTTCAGTGAGTTTGAGGATATCTCAACCTTGGTGGAAATTGCAATGGACGAAGATGATGACTCATTGTTTGATGAAGCTACTGCCGGATTTGATAAAATCAGAAGTGAAATTGACAGCGTTAAACTTTCAACCTTACTTACCGGTGAATATGATGCAAACAATGCAATATTATCATTTCATGCAGGGGCAGGCGGAACCGAAGCACAAGATTGGGCACAAATGCTCTATCGTATGTATACACGTTGGGCTGAAC
>JAVVRS010000052.1:0-7873 GCA_036654595.1 Oscillospiraceae bacterium
AAAACAAGTGGAACCCGCCGCCTTAGAGGCGGGAGACATCTTGTTTTAGTTATAAGCCTACTTATCGGCAAACACATATTACTGCTTATTGCTGTAGTTTAACATCATTTTTGCACATTTATATACATCACCACAGCCAAGGGTAATTACTAAATCACCGCATTTTGCATGGGTCATTACATATTCTGCAATTTCGGAAAAACCCTCAAACCAAACACAGTTATTCATTTTTTCTGCAAGGTCTTTGGCATAAATATTGTAGGTGTTAACTTCCCTGCTGCCCATAATTTCAGATAATACCACTTCATCTGCAACAGTAAGTGCATTGGCAAAATCATCAAGCAACATAGCTGTTCTTGAATAGGTAAATGGCTGATGTACTGCCCATACCTTATTGTAACCCATCTTCTGTGCTGTTTCAAGGGTTGCTTTTACTTCTGCCGGGTGATGTGCATAATCATCGGCAATAGTAATACCATTAACCTCTCCAAGTATTTCAAAGCGTCTGCCCGCACCTTTGAAATGTTCAATTCCGCTTGCAAGCTGTTGAGCCGCTACCCCTGCCTCAATACAAGCCGCACAAGCAGCAACTGCATTTATTACATTATGTCTGCCGGGTACTTTAAGCTCTATTAAGCCAAGATTTTCACCTTTGTGCATAAGTTCAAATGATGCTCTGGCACCTTTATGCTGCTTTATATTTGCAGGTGAATAATCATTTTTTTCATTAAATCCAAAGGTAATCATCTTTTTACCGGTAACATTTTTTACCGCTTTAACAGTATTTGCATCATCACCATTATATATAATTGTTTTAGTTGTCATTTCAGCAAATTTGTTAAATGATTTAATAATATTATCCAAGGTTTTAAAATAATCCAAGTGGTCGGCATCAATATTCAGTATAACTGCTATATCAGGATAAAGCTTTAAAAATGTATCTACAAATTCACATGCTTCACATACCATAATATCACTTTTACCTACTCTGCCGTTGCCACCAATCAAAGGTAATTTTCCACCTATTACTGCTGATGGGTCAAGCCCTGCTTCCATTAAAATCTGTGTCACCATTGAAGTAGTTGTCGTTTTACCATGTGTACCGCAAACACAGATGCAATCATTAAACCAACTTGTAACCAGTCCCAATAGCTGTGAGCGTTCAAGTACTGTTACTCCACTGCTTTTTGCCGCAATTAATTCTTCATTTGTAGGCAAAATTGCAGCGGTATAAACAATTAAATCCGCACCCTGTATATTCTCTGCTCTTTGTCCCATCATTACTTTAATGCCCATCTTACGCTCAATCTCAATGGTATCACCGTCGTTATTATCTGAGCCTGTTATATAATATCCTTGACTATGCAAAATCTGCACAAGCGGAAACATTCCGCTACCACCAATTCCAATAAAATGAATATGCTTTTTTCCATTTAAAACATCAAGACAGGTATCTCTCATCTGTTCATCTCATCTCTTACTTTTAAAATATTAATCAATTATAGCAATAGCAACTATATATTATAGTATATAGCAATTGAGTAATAAAATAAACATAAATTCTATAAATTTTTGCATAACTGTACAGTTAGAAGAAAATACTATTAATGTATTGTTGTTCCACAATAAAAACAATTCCTTGCAATACAGAGAATTGTTAAACAAAAAGGAGATTAGACATGAACATTACTGATATTCGTATCCGAAAAACTTACTCCGATAACCGTCTTAGGGCTTTGGTTTCTATTACTGTAGATAATGACCTTGCTGTCCATGATATTAAAATTATAGAAGGTCCTTCCAGATTATTTGTTGCTATGCCAAGCCGCAAAGACGAAGCAGGTACCTTTAGAGATATTGTCCACCCCATTACCCCCGAAGCCCGTTCTGTTATTGAGGACAGTATTCTTAATGCTTATGATGAATATTTGGCTCAACATTCAGTTGAGGAGGACCGTCTTATTCAAAATAATAATTCTGAACCATTACAATAACTTTCTACAAATAAAACGCACCTGCCTGATAGCGGGTGCGTTTTTTAATGCCACATTCTATCGCCTTACTTACAGTTTCTCGCCTTTGGGCGGCACAATCCGACACCAAAGGTGTCGAGTCGGTGCGGAACGCACCGCCTGTTTCCGAACTTTAAGTTCGGAAACATTGTGCCGCCCAAAAGGGGCGAGAAGCTGTGCTGAAACTTATACGTTAAGTTCTGCTTTTTCACCTAAAAATTCTTTGTTGGCTTGCAAAATAGGAGCAACACATTGATTTATAAATTCATCTACTTGTTTGTCTGCTCTGCCAATAAAATCAGCAGGATTTAACACACTGTGAAGTTCTTCCCATGACAATCCAAACAATGGGTCAGCCGCAATTCTGTCAAGCAGGTCATTATCCTTGCCTTCTTCTTTTACAACCTTTGATGCAGCTTGTGAATGTACTCTTAGTCGTTCATGCAGTTCTTGACGGTCCCCGCCTTTTTTAACAGCTTTCATCATAATATTTTCTGTAGCCATAAAAGGGAGTTCTTTCATTAATCTTGCATTAATTACCTTTGGATATACTACTAATCCATCACAAATATTAAGCATAATCTGCATAATAGAATCTATTGCCAAAAACGCTTCAGCTATAGATATTCTTCTGTTCGCCGAATCATCAAGTGTTCTTTCAAACCATTGTGCCGATGCTGTCATTGCAGGATTTAAACTGTCAGCAATTACATAACGAGCTAATGAACCAATACGCTCCGCACGCATTGGATTGCGTTTGTATGGCATTGCAGATGAACCGATTTGATGTTCTTCAAATGGTTCTTCCATTTCTTTAAAGTTTGCCAGTATTCGTATATCATTGGAAAACTTAGAAGCTGATTGTGCAACACCAGAAAGGGTAGCAAGAACTTGTGCATCAACCTTACGAGAATAAGTTTGTCCCGAAACCGGTACACAGCCTTTAAATCCCATTTCTTTTGCAATAAACTGTTCTACACCTTTAATTTTTTCATCATCACCGTCAAACAATTCAACAAAGCTTGCCTGTGTCCCTGTTGTACCCTTTGAACCAAGTAACTTTAAACTGTCAAGGCGATAATCAATCTCATCTAAATCCATCAAAAACTCATTTATCCACAAGGTTGCACGTTTACCTGTTGTAGTAAGCTGTGCCGGTTGTAAATGTGTATATGCAAGACATGGCAAAGCTTTATATTTATCTGCAAAACTTGTAAGCAATGAAATTACATTAACAAGCTTTCTTTTTAACACACGCAATCCTTGTGCCATAACCACAACATCGGTGTTATCACCTACATAACAACTTGTTGCACCCAAGTGAATTATACCTTTAGCATTTGGGCATTGTTCACCATAAGCAAATACATGACTCATTACATCATGACGTGTTTCTTTTTCACGTTTTAATGCAACATCATAATTTATATCGTCCTTAAACTTTTCAAGTTCGGCAATTTGTTCCTCGCTTATAGACAATCCATATTCTTTTTCTGCTTTTGCAAGGGCTATCCACAAACGTCGCCATGTTTTAAACTTATTGTCATTTGAAAAAATGTACTGCATTTCATCACTCGCATACCGTTGCGAAAATGGGCTGATATATTTATCTGTATTCATCTTTTCCTCCATATTGTAAGTTTTATCCTCGGCGTCAGATATATCTTATTTCATCATCAGTTTTTCTACTGATGCAAGCTTTACACACAAGCAAAACAAATCCATTGCAATTTGCAATTCATCAATAGGAGGATATGTAGGTGCAATTCTGATATTTTTATCATCAGGGTCAATGCCAAACGGATATGTTGCACCTGCACCTGTCATTTTTACACCTGCATCACCGCATAATGACACTATTCTTTTGGCACAGTCATTTATGCTGTCAAATGAAACAAAATAGCCGCCGTTTGGAGTTGACCATTCACCTATTTCAAGCCCTATTAAATTCTTTTGCAATGTATTAAGTACAACTTCAAATTTAGGACGTATTGCATCTGCAAGTTTAACCATTTGTTTTTCAATGCCTTCAAAGCTGCCAAAATATTTAACATGACGAAGTTGATTTATTTTGTCACTTCCGATTGCCTGTATGCCAATATGTTTTTTCATCAATTTTATATTGTTATCAGATGCTGCCATTGCTGCAACCCCGGCACCCGGAAAACTTATCTTTGAGGTTGAAGCAAAAATGTACACCATATCTTCTGTACCATTTTTAACACACTCGTCCATAATATTAAGCAATTGGTCTTGTTTATCAGCATATAAGTGGTGAACTGCATAGGCATTGTCCCAGAAAATTTTGAAGTCTTTTGCCGCAGGTTTTAATGCCGCAAAGCGTTTTACTGTTTCATCACTGTAAGTATATCCCTGTGGATTGGAATATTTTGGTACACACCAAATTCCTTTTACAGCACTATCTTCATTTGCATATTTTTCCACTAAATCCATATCCGGCCCTGTTGGTGTCATTGGTATATTTATCATTTCAAAGCCAAAGTGCTGTGTGATTTTAAAATGTCTGTCATAGCCCGGTACAGGACAAAGAAATTTTATCTTTTCTTCCTTGCACCATGGACGCTGCGAACCTGTTGTACCATGCGTATAAGCACGACACACTGCATCATACATCATGGTTAAGCTTGAATTACCACCTACAAATACATTAGCCGGTGCAACTCCCAACAGTGGTGCTATCAGTTCTTTAGCTTCGGGGATACCGTCCAAAATACCATAATTTCTTACATCTGTACCGTTTTGTGCTTTACAGCTATCGGTACTGTTTATTGTGTCAAGCATTTTCATCGTCAAATCAAGTTGGTTAGGCGAAGGCTTTCCTCTTGACATATCAAGCTTTAAATTTTTAGCTTTATATTGCTCATAACTTGCCAGAAGCTCGTTATGCAATTTGACAAGTTCATCTTTTGTCAATGATTTATATGCAGTCATTGCATTTTCCTCCAACTTTAATTTCAGATTTAAAATTCTGCCGAGCCCGGTGTTCTTGGGAATGGGAGCACATCTCTGATATTACTTATTGCTGTAACATACATTATTAAGCGTTCAAAGCCCAAACCAAAACCTGCATGACGTGTACCGCCGTATCTTCTTAAATCAAGATACCATTCATAATCTTCTTGACGTAAATTCATTTCATTCATTCGACGTAAAAGAACGTCATAGCGTTCTTCACGCTGACTGCCACCAATGATTTCACCTACACCCGGCACAAGCAAATCCATTGCCGCAACAGTTTTATCATCGTCATTAAGACGCATATAAAATGCTTTAATTTCTTTGGGATAATCTGTTACAAAGACAGGCTTATTATATACTTCTTCGGTTAAATAGCGTTCATGTTCTGTCTGTAAATCAAGTCCCCAATATACCGGATATGCAAACTCTTTACCTGATTTTTCTAAAATTTCAATTGCCTCAGTATAAGTAACATGAGCAAATTCAACCGTTATTAAATCTGTTAATCGCTGAAGTAATGTCTTATCATAAAAATCATTGAAGAATTTCATTTCATCGGGACAATTTTCAAGCAAATATTTCAGTACAAATTTTAACATATCAGATGCTGCCTGCATATTATCATCAAGGTCTGCAAATGCCATTTCAGGTTCAATCATCCAAAATTCAGACGCATGACGTCCTGTATGTGAGTTTTCAGCTCTGAATGTAGGTCCAAAGGTATAAACATTGCCAAAAGCCATTGCCATACATTCAGCCGAAAGCTGTCCTGATACGGTAAGACTTGCCATTTTACCAAAAAAATCTTCACTGAAATCAACTGAACCATCATCTTTTAATGGTGGGTTTTTTGCATCAAGTGTTGTTACTCTGAACATTTCTCCGGCACCTTCACAGTCATTACCTGTGATAATCGGTGTGTGTACATATACAAATCCTCGGTCATTAAAAAACTTATGAATTGCATATGCTGCTACAGAACGTACTCTGAATACTGCATTAAATGTATTTGTTCTTGGACGTAAATGTGATATTGTACGCAAAAATTCAAGGCTATGACGTTTTTTTTGCAGTGGGTATTCTGCTGTTGAACCGCCTTCTATTTCTATTGTATCTGCATGAAGTTCAAATGGTTGTTTTGCATTAGGTGTCATCAACACATGACCTTTAATTACAATTGCCGAACCTACATTTAATTTTGATATTGCTGCAAAATTATCAAGCTTATTATCTTCAAAAACTACCTGCAAATTATTAAATGATGACCCATCACTTAATTCTATAAATCCAAGATTTTTACTTGAACGAACGGTTTTTACCCAACCACATACGGTTATTTCATTTTGTATATAATCCGTCACACAGTTATACAGCTTTTTTATCTCTACTCTTTGCATTGAATTTTTACCTCCACAGCATCTCTACGGTGAGCCTGCTTATTTGTATTTTATACTGATATAATCGGTCATAATGCGTTTATATAATCATTCTTTCGCCTTGACCCCTAAATAAAATATAATAAAGTTATTATATCAGCATTACCTTGTAGGTGCAAGTACAAAATCGCCCCCGCCTCAGCCCCAATCCGCCCTCTGCTTTCAGCAGAGGAAAGCGACGAAGTCGCTTTATTTGAAATTTATTTCAAATGCGGATTGGGGCGGACGGGAGCGATTTTTTTGTGGGAGATTATATTTTATCGGTCAATAGGTTGCAAATTGCATTGGAGTAAGCAACAGGGTCATCTATAGCTACACCTTCAATGAGTTGTGCTTGAGTGTAAAGAATATTAGCATAATCCTTTAGCTTGTCTTTGTCATTTTCAAGCAAATTGCAAAGTGTTGTGTAAATCGGGTGGTTTGGATTTATTTCAAGAACCTTTTCGGCTTTAATCTTTTGGTCACCCGGCATTTGATTTATCATTTTTTCCATTTCAATTGAAATTTCACCTTCAGCACTTAGGCAAACAGGATATGATTTAAGCTTTGCAGATAAACAAACATCTTTAACCTTATCTTTTAATGCTTCTTTAAGGAAAGAAAACAGGTCACTGTTATCTTCGGTTTGTTTTTCAAGAGCTGCTTTTTCTTCTTCTGTAGAGGAGTCCAAATCAGCTTTTGAAACATTGCGAAATTCTTTTTCTTCACAGCTGTGCAGTATTTGAACGGTAAATTCATCTACATTATCAGTCATATAGAGTACTTCATAACCTTTGTCACGAACCATTTCCATCTGTGGCATTTTATCAATCTTATCAATACTTTCACCGCAAGCATAATAGATATACTTTTGGTCATCTTTCATGCGGTCACAATATTCTTTTAAGGTAACAAGCTTCTTTTCTGTAGAAGAATGGAACATTATTAAATCTTTAAGCAGTTCACTGTTTTTACCGTATTCATTATAAACACCAAACTTGATACCATAACCATAATCTTTAAAGAATTTATCATAGGCTTCTCTGTCATTGTTCATCATTGATTCCAGTTCGGATTTAATCTTCTTTTCGATACGTCCTGCAATAATTTTAAGCTGTCTGTCCTGTTGCAGCATTTCTCTGGAGATATTCAGTGAGAGATCTTGAGAATCTACAATACCTTTAACAAAGCTGAAATGGTCAGGTAGCAAATCTTCGCATCTGTCCATAATCAATACACCGTTTGAATAAAGTTTTAACCCTTTTTGATAATTCTTAGTGTAATATTCAGGAGGAAGTTGACTTGGAATATACAGTAAAGCATTAAATGTTGCTGCACCTTCTGTGCTGAAATGTATTATTCTGCTTGGCTTTGCATATTCATAAAATTTATCTTTAAAAAAGCTTAGATATTCTTCTTCGGTAATTTCACTCTTTTGTTTTTTCCAAAGAGGAACCATACTGTTAA
>JAVVRS010000053.1:0-7839 GCA_036654595.1 Oscillospiraceae bacterium
TTCACCAATGCCACTGAAGTTGCGGCAGAAATTGAACGGATAGGAAATATGCGTGGGAAATATCCATTTAATATTGATGGAGCAGTAGTTAAAGTAGATAGCTTTGCACAACGTGAAGTATTGGGTACTACAGCAAAATTTCCACGTTGGGCATTAGCCTTTAAATATCCTCCGGAAGAAAAAGTCACAACACTTTTATCAATTGAAGTGCGTGTAGGACGGACAGGGGTTCTTACACCTACCGCAGTATTTCAACCTATTGAACTTGCGGGAACAACGGTTAGCAGAGCTGTTTTACACAATCAAGATTTTATTAATCAGCGAGGAATTGCAATAGGAGATAAAATTATTGTGCGTAAAGCAGGTGAAATCATTCCCGAAGTAGTGTCTGTTGCAGAACATTGTGGAACAGAAGTATTTACTTTGCCAAAGAATTGTCCATCATGTGGTACATTGGTAGAAAAAGATGATGACCAAGCAGCAGTACGTTGTCCAAATATTCAATGTCCGGCACAATTACTAAGAAATCTTATTCATTTTGCAAGTCGTGATGCAATGGATATTGATGGCTTAGGGATAGCTTTAGTTGAAGCATTGGTTACAAATGAACTGATTGCATCACCTGCAGATTTATATTCACTTAAAAAAGAACAGATTGCCGCAATGGAACGAATGGGTGATAAAAGTGCGGAAAATTTACTTGCAGCAATAGAAAAAAGTAAACAAAATGACCTTGCCAGAGTAATTTTTGCATTGGGAATTGGTGGTATAGGTCAAAAAGCAGCACAGCTTTTAGCAGTTAATTTTAATACTATGGATAATATTATAGCAGCAAGCAAAGAACAAATTTCATCAATCGAAGGCTTTGGTTTAATTATGGCAGTAAGTGTTGTTGAATTTTTTACACGTCCTGAAAATCTCTTGCAGGTAGACAGATTAAAACAAGCAGGAGTAAATATGCAGAGTAGTTTTGAACAACTTGATAATCGTTTCATGGGTAAAACCTTTGTATTGACAGGTAGCTTAACTCATTTTACACGCAGTGAAGCTGAAGAATTGGTAGAACGAATGGGTGGTAAAAGCAGTTCCTCGGTTTCTAAAAAAACAAGCTATGTTGTAGCAGGTGAAGATGCCGGTTCAAAGCTTACTAAAGCACGGGAACTTGGTGTCACCATACTTACCGAGCAGGAATTTTTAGAATTAACATTGTAAAAAGTCAAAGTTTTTGGTGTTGCAATAAAAATGTACAAATTCAGGGCATATGTCACGCAGAAACGGATTTGCCAATATATTGGCAAATCCGTTAATTGCCGCCTAAACAGGGCGGCAATCCGAAGGCAGCGACGGCCTGTTGCTGCCTTCGTCTGCGTGACGTATTTTACTGTAAGCATGGAGGATAAGAATGAATTTTATTAAGAACCAATATAAGCAAGTGGCAAAGTTTTTTAAAACAGATGTAATTGGACTTTTTGTGGTGTGTTTGTTGTCATTTTTAGGCTTGTCAGTGATGTCACATTTTTTATTTATGGGTAATCAAACAGCAGCACAAGAAATTATACATACCATGATGGCAAGTTTTGATGAAAGCGGTTTAAATACGGATAACAATTTTTTGATGATGTGGGGATTGCTTAAAAATAATGTTGTGGCAACATTGTCAGCAACGGCATTGGGAGTAATACCATGTGCATTTTTACCGATTATAGTTATTGCAAGCAATGGTATTATTATTGGTATGGTAACCAGCTTCAGTGTTTCGGGCGGACAGGGAGGACTTTTTTTAGCAGCAGGACTGTTGCCTCATGGTATCTTTGAGAT
Source organism: Oscillospiraceae bacterium (assembly GCA_036654595.1). GTDB lineage: Bacteria > Bacillota > Clostridia > Oscillospirales > Ruminococcaceae > RGIG7389. Next base: position 1,819 of record JAVVRS010000053.1, read on the forward strand.
ACCTGCATTGGCATTATCTGTAGCATTGGGATTAAATCTTTGTTTACAATTGACACGCAAAATTTTCAGTAAAGCAGGCCAACCAACATTTATAGAATTAACCAGAGAAACATTGAGAAGTTATTTGTTAACAGTGTTGCCATTGTTGTTGATTGCAGCATTTGTAGAAGCATTTATAACAGGAGCTGTTATTAATCTTGTAATTTAGAATAGGGCATAGAGAAAGAGTACAGTTCAAATGTGAACGGTACTCTTTAAAAAAACTGCAATTTTTTTGTAAAAATCAGTGGATTTATCTATTGTTGATTAGAGATAACTCAGCTGAATGGGGCGGCACAATGCGGTCAAAGACCGCTCCGGTGGGCAAGCCCACCGGTTTAAGGGCAAACCCCAAAGGGGTTTGCCCTTAATTGTGCCGCCCCATGCAGTAGCCGCAAATCAACACAATAACCAATACGCTGAATTATAAGCCGACAACATCTTTCATGGTGTATAAACCATTTGATTTACCATTCATAAACAAAGCAGCATTGATTGAACCAACTGCAAATACACCTTTTGAATATGCTGTGTGTGAAAGTGTAATTACTTCGTCCATACCTGCAAAAATCACTTCATGTTCACCAACAATAGTACCACCTCTTACAGAATGTATACCAATTTCATTTTTACTGCGTTTTTGACGCACATCATGTCGTGAGTAAACATATTCGGGTTTAGGGTTACAACATTCCGAGATACTCTCAGCAAGCATTAAAGCAGTACCGCTGGGAGCATCAAGCTTTTGATTATGATGTTTTTCTACAATTTCAATATCAAAATTATTACCCAGTACTTGTGTAGCTTTTTGTGCCAATACAGTCAAGAGATTAACACCAATTGACATATTATATGTAAAGAATATCGGTATATCGGCAGCAGCACTTGTAATTTGTTGTTTTTGCTCATCAGAGTAACCTGTTGTAGCAATAACAATAGGAGTTTTAGAATTTTTACCAAACTTTAAAAGTGAATTAAGCAAAGATGGGTTAGAAAAATCAATAACAACATCAGCAGTAATATTACAGCTATCAAGGCAGGTAAATACAGGAAAATCCTCATGGGGAGGAGCAGTTCGGCTAACACCTGCAACAATTTTACAATCATCTCTGTCTGAAACACAGTTAATTATTGCATGCCCCATTTTTCCGGAGTAGCCACAGAGAATTATTTTAGTCATTGAAGAAACCTCCGGTAAATTATTTAGCTAAACCATGTTGTTTCATCAAACGCAGAAGATTAGCTTTAGGTGCGTCCGACATTTCAGTAAGAGGAAGCTTACAGATACCGGCAGGATAACCCATCATATTTACTGCAGCTTTTACCGGGATAGGATTTACATCACAGAATAAAGCATTGATAAGTTCAAGCAGTTCAAGCTGTAATTTTGCACTTTCTTTTACCTTGCCTTGCATATACAAAGCACATATATCATGTGTTTCTTGCGGCATTACATTTGAAAGTACAGAGATAACACCTTTACCGCCGAGTGACATAATAGGAACGATTTGGTCATCATTACCTGAATAGATATCCAAGTCATCACCACAAGCTGCAATAACTTGTGCAATATGTGAAAGATTACCGCTTGCTTCTTTAGCAGCAACAATATTAGGGTGTTTTATTAATTCTTTGTAGGTAGCAGGGGCAATATTCATACCTGTTCTGCCTGTCACATTATAAAGAATAATAGGTAAATCGGTTGCATCGGCAATGGCATTAAAATGACGGATTAAGCCCAACTGTGAGGTTTTATTATAATACGGTGTTACTTGAAGCAAAGCATCACAGCCAACTTTTTTTGCTTCTTGTGAAAGCCATATGGCATATGCTGTATCATTGCTTCCGGCACCCGCAACAACAGGTACTCGTTTGTTGACATGCTTAACGGTAAAATCAAACAATTCAATGTGTTCATCATCACCGAGTATAGAGGCTTCACCTGTAGTACCGGCAACAACGATAGCATCGGTTGAATTGTTGAGTTGGAAATCAAGCAGTTGTGCAAACAATGGGTAGTTGATAGAGCCGTCCTCCAACATTGGAGTGACAATTGCAACACCGGCACCTGTAAAAATAGGTTTTCTCATGGGCTCAAATCCTTTCATAAATAGAGTTTTTAATCCAGATATCCTTTTGCGGCAAGTAATTCTGCCATAAGTACAGCACCGCCTGCTGCACCACGCAAGGTATTATGGGATAAGCAAACAAATTTAATATCATATTGTGTATCTTCACGCAGTCTGCCAATACTTACAGCCATACCATTTTCAGACATTCTGTCAAGCTTGGTTTGCGGACGGTTTGGTTCTTCAAAGTAGTGTAAATATTGTTTTGGAGCAGACGGAAGATTAAGAGCTTGTGGTTCACCGCTGAATTTTGCCCAACAATCTTTAATTTGTTCAAGAGTAGGTTTCTTTTCAAATGAAGCAAATACAGCAGCCATATGACCATCTTGACAAGCCACACGCAAGCATTGAGCAGTAATTGCGGGAAGTGTTGCATTAACGATTTTATCATCTACAACCTTGCCCCAAATTTTCATAGGTTCTTGTTCACTTTTTTCTTCTTCACCGCCAATGTAAGGGATACAGTTATCTACCATTTCAGGCCATGTAGCAAAAGTTTTGCCTGCACCTGAAATTGCCTGATAAGTACAAGCAAGAATTTTTGTAGGTACAAATTCGTTTAACGCATGAATTGCAGGTACATAGCTTTGCAGTGAACAGTTAGATTTTACTGCAATAAAACCACGTTTTGTACCCAAGCGTTTACGTTGTGAAGCAATAACTTCGGCGTGTTCGCCATTGATTTCGGGAATAATCATAGGTACATCGGGAGTAGTTCTGTTAGCTGAGTTATTTGACATTACCGGACATTCAGCTTTTGCATAAGCTTCTTCAAGGTCAAGAGTAGCTTGTTTATCAGCATCAACGGCACAGAAAACAAAATCAACCAAAGAGGCAATTTTTTCGACATCGGCAGTAGCATCAAAGACTATCATTTTTTTCACATCTTCGGGGATAGGCGTATCCATAGACCATTTGCCGATATCTCCATAAGCTTTGCCGGCGGAACGGGAAGAAGCGGCAAGAGCGGTAATTTTAAACCAAGGGTGATTTGATAGCAGAGTAATAAAGCGTTGACCTACCATACCTGTTGCACCGACAATACCAACTTTAAACTGTTTCATAAAACATACAATCCTTTCTTGTGTGAGCGTATTTGCAAATTTGGATACAAAAAAAGCCGGTATTTTACCGGCAGAAGGATAACACAAATGTGAGGATTACCCTCATCATACGGTTAGTTACCAAAGCTTAGCGCACCATCTTAAAAAAAGATGACAGTTTTATTCCTATTCGGAAATAAACCCAGGCGGATAGCTGCCGTTGCCTATCCCCTTCGGCGAACTTTACCTTTGGCTGAAGCTCAGACGGTATTTGGCTACCTTGCGAAACAGCTACTGATTAAAGACGCACCTCTATACTTTGTTTTATTAAATTTTCAATTTTAACCATCTTATCATTAAGCTTAAAATCTGTCAATTGCTTTGAACACATCAGAAAGGTAACAGAGTAAAATCTCTTAAAATGCTAAATTGTGGCAAAAATTACTGACTGAAATTGGTTAAGTTGTACTAAGCATATTTAATTGCAAAGATATCTGTTTGTAAACAAATTTTATAAAATGTTGAAATAGATGATTAAATAGAGTACAATAATACTTATTTGCTTACATTGCAAAACTATAACAATATTAATAAAAAGGTGAAAATATGACAACCCATGATTTTTGGTATAACCTGCCTGATGAGCTGATAGCTCAAATTCCATTAGAACCTCGTGACAGTTCACGTTTGTTGGTACTTGACCGTATAACAGGTGACTGTACAGACAAACATTTCTATGATGTCATAGATTATCTTAACTCGGGTGATTTGCTTGTTGTAAATGATTCTCGAGTTTTACCTGCAAGACTTTTTGGCAATAAAAAAGATACAGGTGGTGCAATTGAATTTTTATTGCTTGAACAAAAACAGCAAGACATATGGGAAATACTTGTACGACCGGGTAAAAAAGCAAAACCCGGAACAGTGTTTGTTTTTGGTGACGGTATACTTGAGGGCGAAATTTTAGAGGTGCTTGATGGCGGTAATAGATTGGTAAAATTCACCTATAAAGGTAGTTTTTATACAATTTTAGAACAGATTGGCAATATGCCGCTTCCACCGTATATTACAGCAAAATTAGAAGATAAAGAACGCTATCAAACCGTTTATTCAAAAGATTTAGGTTCTGCGGCAGCACCGACAGCAGGTTTGCATTTTACAAAAGAATTGCTTGAAAAGATAAAAAGTAAAGGTGTAAATGTGGCAAATGTTACACTTCATGTTGGGCTTGGTACATTTAGACCCGTTAAAGTAGAAAATATTCCCGAGCATAAAATGCACAGTGAACATTATCATTTACCAAAAGAAACCGCTGACCTTATAAACCAAACCAAAGCTAACGGCGGTCGTGTAATAGCAGTAGGAACCACAGCTTGCAGAACACTTGAATCTGTAGCAAAATTTAAAGGTGAAATTTGTGAAAGTGATGGAGATACAAGTATTTTTATCTATCCGCCATATGAATTTAAAGTTTTAGATGGTATGATTACCAATTTTCATCTGCCGGAAAGCACACTGATTATGTTGGTTTCAGCTTTTGCCGGTTATGAACATACTATGCAGGCATATAAAAAAGCGGTAGAGGATAAATACAGATTTTTCAGCTTCGGTGATGCAATGCTCATAATTTAATGTGATTTCCCCTGCCACTGTGCCCGTCCACACGGAAATTTTCAATTTCCGTGCAGCACCTGCGGTGCTGATTTGGCGAAGCCAAATGTGGACGGGCACAGCGGCATAAAACAGAGCCCACAAATGAAAGGAATACAAAAGATGTATAAGCTTTTAAAGCAAGAGGATAAGGCAAGACGAGGCGAGTTTGCAACGGTGCATGGAACAGTACAAACACCTGCGTTTATGAATGTAGGAACTACAGCCGCAATTAAAGGCGGTATTTCATCATATGATTTAGTAGATTTAAAATGTCAGGTAGAGCTATGCAATACCTATCATCTTCATGTAAAAACAGGAGATGAAACGATAAGAGAACTTGGCGGACTGCATAAATTCATGGGTTGGAATGGACCTATTCTTACTGATAGCGGTGGTTTTCAGGTATTCAGTCTTGCAAAGCTGCGAACAATAAAAGAAGAAGGGGTACATTTTCAGTCACATATAGATGGAAGAAAAATTTTCATGGGACCTGAACAAAGTATGCAGATACAGTCAAATCTTGCATCAACAATAGCAATGGCATTTGATGAATGTATAGAAAATCCTGCACCATATGATTATACAAAAAAATCTGTAGCAAGAACAGTAAGATGGTTGGAACGCTGTAAAAGTGAAATGACAAGACTTAATTCATTGCCGGAAACACTGAATAAAGAACAACTTTTATTTGGTATAAATCAAGGTTCAACTTATGATGATTTGCGTATACAGCATATGAAAGATATTGCAGAGATGGATTTAGACGGATATGCAATCGGAGGTCTTGCAGTTGGTGAACCGGCGGAAGAAATGTATCGTATTATAGATATTGTTGAACCATATATGCCTAAAGAAAAAATCAGATATCTTATGGGAGTAGGTACACCTGCAAATATAATTGAAGCTGTTTCACGAGGAATAGATTTATTTGATTGTGTTATGCCAAGCCGAAATGCAAGACATGGGCATCTTTTCACATGGAATGGTATAATAAATATAAACAATGCTAAATATACAAAAGACAACACTCCACTTGACAGCGAATGTGATTGTCCTACCTGTAGACATCATTCAAGAGCATATATAAGACATTTATTTAAAGCCAATGAAATGCTTGGTATGCGTCTTGCAGTTATGCACAACCTATATTTTTACAA
>JAVVRS010000054.1:0-7795 GCA_036654595.1 Oscillospiraceae bacterium
TGTGCTAACAAAATGGTTGCACCTCCATTACAAAAATTTAATACGGGTGGGGGGTGGTAAATGTGTATAGGGCTTATATCGGTGGGGCGGCACAATCATGGGCGACCTCCGGTCGCCCATGCGGCGGCGGCCGGAGGACCGCCGCCTGCGGTGCATTGCACCGCATTGTGCCGCCCCACGCTGACCGAAGCTGCATCAAATTGATTACAGTTGTTGTGACAACCGTGCAAATAAAGCACAAATTTATGCAATGTAAATGTGCGGTAATATTGCTCGGCTGTTTGATTGGATTAAAGTGAAATTGTAAGCAGCTCTATGTCTTTTATTGCTGTTTCAATCATTTCATCTATGTGTAAAGATAATTCAGCTTTAACAACTTCTTCTAAACGAGGACGTGTACGAGGACGTTTAGGTGTAAATACAGTACAACAGTCCTCATAAGGAAGAATAGAAGTTTCAAAGGTATCAATTTTGCGTGCAATTTGAATAATTTCTTCTTTATCCATACCAATTACAGGACGTAAGACAGGAATAGTACAGATAGCATCGGTACAAGCAATAGCTTGAATTGTTTGACTGGCAACTTGACCAACACTTTCGCCGGTAATTAAAGCAGTTGAACCTGATTTTTCAGCAACAATAATAGCAAGCCGCATCATAACACGACGCATAATAATTGTAAATAAATCTTCGGGACAATTATCTTTAATTTCTTCTTGTATCTTTGTAAAAGGAACGATATAAAGATTAATTCTGCCACAGTATTCACACATTTTTTCTGTAAGTGTAATTACTTTTTGTTTAGCGTGTTCTGAAGTATAAGGTGGACTTGCAAAATGTATAGCTTCAATTTCAAGCCCACGTTTTGCAAGCATTGTACCAGCAACGGGAGAATCTATACCACCGCTTATAAGGAGCATAGCTTTGCCGCCGCTGCCGACAGGTATACCACCTGCACCGGGAAGTTGATTTGCATGAACATAAGCAGCAGTTTCTCTTATTTCAATTGTTACAATACATTCGGGGTTATGAACATCAACGGTAAGATTAGGAAATTTATCAAGTAAAAATCCACCGAGTTCGGTACAAATTTCAGGTGAATTCATACAAAAATGTTTATCTGAGCGTTTTGCATTAACTTTAAAGGTATGAGCATCACATAAGGAATTACCAAGGTATTCAACTGTCATATTACAGATAGCTGTAAAATCTTTTTCTACAACAGCACAACGAGTAAGAGCAGCGATACCATAAACTTTACTTAAACGAGTTATAGCTTCATCTAAATCTATATTATCCTCAGCAGGTTCAACATAAATAGTTGATTGTGCTTTGCGAAAATTAAATTTACCGAGAGAAGCAAGTTTTCGTCTTGCATTTTTAATGAGGATATCCTCAAAGGTAGAACGGTTTAATCCTTTTAAAGCTATTTCTCCGTTTTTTAGCAGAATAATTTCTTTCATGTTGTAATAATGCTCCTCTATTTTTAAATAATAAATATATATCATTGGGTTACAAGTGTTTTATTTTGTAATATTGTAAAAAGGTTAGTTATGTTGATTAGCAAGCAAATCTTACTGCATGGGGCGGCACAATAAAGGAAAAACCTACGGTTTTTCCTTGCGGCGGCTCCGCCGCCGAGCGGTCTTTGACCGCATTGTGCCGCCCCAACGGAAGGCTTGAGGGCTAATCAACACTAAAATAAAAGCTGATTAATTAGCGGCGAATGGTAGCAATGCCTTCACGAATAGCGGCAATAAAAGTGTCAAGCTGTTGAGTAGTAGTGTAGTCACAAAAGCTTATACGCAAAGCACTGTCAATAATTTTATGGTCAATGCCCATTGCTGTGAGTACATGGCTTTTTGCACCTTTAGAACAAGCTGAACCGCTTGAGAGATAAATTTCTTTACTTTCGAGGAAATGGAGCATAATTTCGCTGCGAATACCTAAAATAGAAGCATTCACTATAAAAGGTGCTGAATTGGCAGGTGAATTAATGCACACATTATCAATTTCCAGTAATTTATTTGTTAAATAATTATTAAGCATGGTAAAATTTGCTTGATTTTTACCAATATTATTGATTGCAATTTCACTTGCTTTAGCTAAACCGCAAGCAAGCGGTAAAGGTTCGGTACCTGTTCTCAGCCCTTTGCCTTGACTGCCGCCATAACTGCGAGGCAGAATACGAACACCTTTTTTTACAATTAAAGCACCAATGCCTTTTGGGGCATGAATTTTATGACCACTTAAAGAAAGTAAATCAATATCAAGAGAAGAACCGATTTTAAGAGGGATTTTGCCATAACAAGCAACGGAATCACAATGAATTAAGGTGTCATTGTTTTTACGGCGAATTGCTTTGGCAGCTTCATTGACAGGTAAAGTACAGCCGGTTTCATTGTTAACTGCCATCATTGATACCAAAACAGTGTTATCATTTACAGCATCTACTATATCAGCGGCAAGAATTTGCCCATTTTTTGGTTGTATTGTAATTACTTCAAAGCCTAAGCTTTCAAGATATTTTGTACTTGCAAGTACGGCAGAATGTTCAATTGCAGTAGTTACAATACGGTTTCCACGGCGTTTTTTTGCCATTGCAGCACCAATTACCGCAAGATTATCAGCTTCGGTACCACCTGAGGTGAACAATACATTATCTGCATTTACCCCAAGGCTTTCACCAATTTGTTTAGCAGCTTTGTCAAGTAACAGTCTTGCTTCCAAACCTTTTTTATGCAGAGAAGATGGATTGCCATAACAGTTGAGCATCACATCATTTATAACTGCGGCAACCTGCGGAGAAACAGAAGTAGTTGCTGCATTATCGAGATATATTTCATTTTTTGAAATCATAATTCACACTCCAAGCCACTAAATAGGTAAACATTTAACAAGTATACTATTTTTTAAGGATAGTTTCAAATCTAAAAGCCAATCTGTATACAGTTTGTAAATACTCTGTATTAAAGTATCTGTAATAAATATCCTTATCGCTGTATTCAAACATAAGAAAGGCGGAATAAAAAAATGCAAAGTCTTATACAAGTAAGCGAAGTCAGTAAAATTTATTATGGCGGAGAAAATACCTTACACGCATTGGATAAGGTTAATCTTGAGATAAATGCAGGAGAATATATTGCAATTGTAGGCAGTTCAGGCTCAGGTAAATCTACATTAATGAATATTTTAGGCTGCCTTGATACGCCCGATAGCGGTAAGTATTTGATGGACGGTAAAGACAGCAGTACTTTTTCCGAAGATAAGCTTTCTGATTTACGCAATAAACATATAGGCTTTATCTTTCAAAGCTTTAATTTAATACCAACCTTAACTGCAATTGAAAATGTAGAGCTGCCATTGTTATATCGCAAGTTGTCTGCCGATAAAAGAAATCATCTTGCATTACAAGCCTTAGATAAAGTAGCCTTGCTTGACCGTATTAAACATTATCCGTCACAATTGTCGGGTGGCCAACAGCAACGTGTAGCAATTGCAAGAGCTATTGCCGCAAGCCCTGATATTATCTTAGCTGATGAACCTACAGGAAATCTTGACCGAACGGCTTCAATGCAGATAATTCGGATACTCAAAGATTTACATTGTCAAGGTAAAACTATCATACTGATTACGCATGATGACCATGTAGCACAACAAGCCGAAAGAATAATTCGTTTACAAGACGGTAAAATTGTGAGTGATAGTAAGCCGCATTAGTGGGACGTGCCTTCGGCACGTCCCACTCTCGGCACCGCAACGCATGGGACAACTCTCCCTTTTGGGAGGAGTGTCCCATGCGAGTTGTCCCCCACGAAAAAAAGTGGGGGGACAACTTTGCCGTTTGGCGTTAGCCAAACGGCAGTTGCGGTGCCGAGGGTGCGGTTAAGGCGTAAGCTCAATAGTTTCATCAAATTTTGTTTGTATTTCTTCATTATTGTAAACAGTAAGAGCAATTTGATTGGGCATACAAACAGCAATATCATAACTGCTGCTTAGAAAGCCATAATTTTCACAGATATGGTCAGGACAATCAACATCAATAAAACGGATTTGACAATTATTAATTTCAAGCTTTGCAGGAATATCAGAAACAACAGCTAAATCAATAATATATTTTTTGTTTTCAGAGGTAGAAAGATTTATTCTGTAATCTTGTTTAGGGGTGGTTAATATTGCCCACATTTGTTCACTTTGTTTTAATCCTTGATAATATTTAAGTCCAACAATTGAAGCTAATGCAATTGCCAGTAAACAACCTATGACAATTATATCACTTTTTTTAAAAAAGCCACGTTTAACGGTTTTATTATTATCACTCAATAGTAAACCTCCTTTATTGACGTATATTATAAGTATATATATATGTACAAGATGTTGCAATGTAATGTGGCGAAAGATTTTGTGAATAAACCCTAAACAATATATTTATCCATAAAAATTGCAAAAAAAATCAACCATTTTACTGCGTATCAATCAACCACTGCTTCAACGTCCGCCTGCGGCGGCACAATGCGGCTTCGCCGCATATGGCGGTCCTTTGGGACCGCCATATTACAGGCAACCGCTTGCGATTGCCTGTAATTGTGCCGCCGCAAGCGGCTTTTTTAAAAAAATTTATCACATTGTGTGAAAAGTTGCATAATCATATGCAACTTTCCATTTGCTTGAAACCTGTATGTGAAAGGAGGTTTTAAATGCAATATCAAAACAAAATAACAAAAAAAGAGAAGATATTCTGTTTTTTAGCAGCAAATGGCTTGTCACTTACAGCAGCGGCAAAAGGTGCAGAGCTTGATTTTTCACCTGATGGGATAGTCCGACTGATAGAAAACGAGCAAGTTTTATTAAAACTTACAGAATATCAAAAAGCATTGCAACAGCGTTCAGCAGCAGCAATGGCACGACTTGGACTTGAGAAATTGGCGTTTGGTTCAGTAAAAGATGCAGTTGCATTGGTAGGGGCGGAGGAGCTGCCGTCAGCAAAAATGCTTGGCGAAATGGATTTAGGTTGTATCAGTGAGATTAAGCGGCCGAAAGGCGGAGGCTGTGAAATCAAATTGGTAGACAGATTAAAAGCATTGGAATTATTGGCGGAATTGCCGGAACAGGAACAAGGCGAAGTTGCAAATTTTGTTGCTGCATTGGAAAGAACGGCAGGGTCAATTAAAGCGGAGTGTGAGGAAAATGAGTAGGTTCAGTGAATTTTCACCAAAACAAGCGACGTTGCTTAGTTGGTGGTGCCGCTCATCTCCGCTGAGAAATAAACGAGGGATAATCTGTGATGGTGCAGTGCGAAGCGGAAAGACAATTTGCATGGCAATTTCTTTTGTGATGTGGAGTATGAGTACATTTAAGGGACAATCATTTGCGATATGCGGAAAAACAGTGGGAGGTGTGCGAAGGAATGTTCTGGTACCATTGACACAAATGTTAACCGAGCTGGGTTTTGTTTGTGAAGAAAAGGTAAGTAAAGGATACATAGATATCAGTTTAGGCAGACAGAGTAATCGCTACTATCTTTTTTCGGGTAAAGATGAAGCTTCAGCTTCATTGATACAAGGTATAACACTGGCAGGAATTTTACTTGATGAAGTGGCACTTATGCCACGCTCTTTTGTAGAACAGGCAGTAGCGAGATGTTCAGTTGAAAATGCAAAATTATGGTTTAATTGCAATCCCGAAAATCCGTCACATTGGTTTTACAAAAATTGGATTAAAAAGGCTAAAGAGAAGAAGATGGCATATCTGCATTTTGTAATGGAAGATAATCCATCATTGTCGGACGAAGTAATAGCACGATATCACAGCCTTTATTCGGGGGCATTTCATGAAAGATTTGTTCTTGGTAAATGGGCGGCGGCACAAGGAGCAGTATATCCAATGTTCAGCCCCGAAAAGCAGGTTGTTGAAACGGTACCTGTTTGTGAGCGATATTATCTTTCTTGTGACTATGGTACCGTAAATCCTACATCAATTGGATTATGGGGTGAAAATGAGGGCAAATGGTATCGTATTAAGGAATATTATCATGCGTCAAGGGTAACGGGGGTTCTTAAAACCGATGAAGAATATTATATGGCATTGGAACAGCTTGCCGAAGGCTTTAAAATCATCTCGGTTGTAGTTGACCCATCAGCAGCAAGCTTTATTGAATGTATTCGCCGTCATGGCAAATTCAATGTAATACCGGCAAAAAATCAAGTAGTTAGCGGTATACGCACCGTTGGAGATATGCTTAAATCCGGCAAAATTTTAATTCATAAATCCTGTGCGGCAACAATAAATGAATTTTACCTTTACAGTTGGGACGAAAATGCAGGGCAAGACGTTCCGATTAAAGAAAATGACCATGCAATGGACGAGATGAGATATTTAATTATGACTATTGCAATGGCACAAAATGATGACAGCTTTTTTGCAATTGCAACGGAACGAAGATAAGAAATGAGGTGAATAAAATTAAACTATTGGAACGATTTAAACCACAATCAAAAGCGTGTACAGTGCAAACAGCTTGTGAACAAAACCACCCATTTACATTGCTTGGAGATTATGCACCGTTATCAGGCAGCAATTACAGATTGTATGACAGTATACGGGAAGCGATACCTATAATTGATGCAGCAGTATATAAAATCATACGTCTTATGGGTAGTTTTACCGTAGAGTGTGAGGATAAACGATTAGAAGAACAGCTCAAGCGTTTTTTAACGGAGATACCGGTAGGAGCATCAAGCTATGGTATTAACAGTTTTTTATCCTCTTATCTGGAAGATATGTTGGTTTATGGTAATGGTATAGGCGAGATGGTTGTGTCAGGTGACGGCAATGACCTTGAGGGGCTATATAACTGTCACCCGAAAGATGTAGGAATAAAATCAGGTGATGATGAAATGCACCCTGTAATTGGGGTTATCACTGATGGATATGGTTGGGAAAAAGCACCTATGCAGGAGCTTTTACTTTTTACACCGCTCAATCCCGCATCGGGAGAAATTACAGGACGTTCAATGCTTGAGGGCTTGCCATTTATGAGCGATATCTTACTGAAAATATATCACAGCATCGGTAAAAACTTTGAACGTATGGGTAATTTGAGGTTTGCAGTAACTTATAAACCGACAGGTGGAGTAAGTGAGCGAACCTATGCAAAAGATATTGCCACAAATATAGCTAACCAATGGCAAAATGCAATGAGTGAAGCTAAAAATGGCGTTATAAAAGATTTTATAGCGGTTGGTGATGTGGATATTAAGGTAATTGGTGCAGACAATCAAATGCTTGATACCGAAATACCTGTTCGTCAAATGTTGGAACAAATTGTTGCAAAACTTGGTATACCGCCATTTTTATTGGGACTTAATTGGAACAGCACCGAACGTATGAGTAAATTGCAAACAGATATTCTTACCAGTGAACTTGAATATTATCGTCAGCTTGTAACACCGGTTGTGCTTAAAATCTGTAAAACTTATTTTGCAATTAAAGGACAATATACACCAATGAAGGTGGAATGGGAAAATATTAATATGCAGGACGAAGTTGAAGCTGCAAGAGCAAGACTTTTGACAGCACAAGCAAAACAATTGGAAAAGGAGGAGGAGCAATGATAGAGATAGATGTACAGGATTTAGAGCTTATAAATCGTTATGCCACACGAGAATTTAAACCCGAAGAAATATATACATTCAGAGTAACGCTTTGTGACAATGACATTGACCGAGATTTTGAACGCTTTACAAAAGAAGCCTTAGATAAACTGGCAGAATTGTTTGTAGGTAAGACAGGTATC
>JAVVRS010000055.1:0-7698 GCA_036654595.1 Oscillospiraceae bacterium
ATACGGTAAATAAAGGCGATACAGTATATTCACTTGCAAAAAGATTTAATGCAAACACTGAGCAAATAATTGCAGATAATGGTTTATCAGCCACAGCCGAACTTGTGGTAGGTCAAGCATTGGTAATTATACCATCTGCAACAACACACACAGTGGTAAAAGGTGACAGCCTGTATGCCATTGCTAAAATGCACGAAACAACAGTTTTTGATATCCTTGCAGCTAATCCACAGATAACAAATCCATCTAATCTACAGATAGGAGAAATACTTGCTGTACCTGTAGGTGAAAATGTTTTTGGCAATATACAAATTAATGGCTATGCTTTTCCGACTATAACTGCCGAAACACTTGAAAATGTCTTGCCGTCCTTAACTTATCTGAGTATCTTCAGTTATCAAGTGCACTCTGATGGCACACTTTTATCTCTAAATGAAGAAAATATAATTGCACAAGCTAAACGTTATCGCACCGCCCCAATGATGGTTATCAGTAATATTAAGGAGGGAGGGAGCTTTGAGAGTGAAATTGCTCACAATATACTTGCCGACAATACTACACAAGGTATCCTCATAGAAAATATTGTGCAAACATTAAAACAAAAAGGCTATTATGGTGTTGATATTGATTTTGAATACATCTATCCTCAGGATAAAGAGAATTATAATTTATTTCTTCAAAGACTTACAAGACGACTTCACCCATTAGGTTATGCAGTTGCAACGGCACTTGCACCCAAAACCAATGCAAATCAACGGGGGTTATTATATGAAGCACATGATTATATCGCTCACGGTGAACTTGTAGACCATGTAATTATTATGACTTATGAATGGGGATATACTTATGGTGAACCTATGGCAGTTGCTCCTATAAATCAAGTAGAGCGTGTAATAAAATATGCTGTGTCTGTCATACCAAGTGAGAAAATACTTATGGGTATACCTAACTATGGTTATGACTGGATTTTACCATACCAAACGGGTACAGCCGCAAAAACAATCTCAAACAGTGAAGCTGTCAGACTGGCTCAAAAAGTAGGTGCCGAAATCAAATATGATACAGCTGCACAATCTCCTTATTTTAATTATTATGACAGTAACGGTAAAGAACATATTGTATGGTTTGAAGATGCAAGAAGTATTGATGCAAAACTGCGGCTTGTTAAAAAATATAATCTAAGCGGTATCAGTTATTGGACCGTTAATCGTTATTTTCCACAAGGCTTTGCTGTACAAAATGCCTTGTTTAACACGGAAAAACTTCTCTAATTGTTTGTCCTTATATCTTCGGTCATAAAGCGTTTTCCTATCCAAACCGAAAGCCATGCTGCGGCAAGTCCCAAAAGCATACCCGTAAGCACATCACTTGGGTAATGAACATACAGATATAATCTGGAAAATCCCATAAGTACCGCAAGTACCATTGCAGCTACTCCAAACTTACGATTATAACTGAATATTACCCCGGCAGATGCAAATGACGAAAAGGTATGTCCCGATGGAAATGAAGAATCCATTGGTCTTGCAATCAAAAGCGGAAACAAGGGGTTTACCTCACATGGGCGAACACGCATTACTAAATTTTTAAGTGTTAGGTTTCCTACAACAAAACTTATTCCCAATGATACAAGCAGGAGAACTCCATATCTCCTGCTTGTTTTTCTGCATAAAAGTAAAATTCCAAAAATAATCCAAATAAATCCCTTGTTTCCCAAAGAAGTAAGTATAGGGAAAAATGTATCAAAAAAAGAATTTTGAAAAAATTGTTGGATAACATTAAGAATGTAACTGTCTATTTGTGTGATATAATTCAATAGTAAACCTCTTTTCAATTATAAAGTTTTTAACCCTCATTTTATATATATAATTCATTGAAACATCTTGTTCAAAGTGGTATTATTAAATCTACCGAAAACAAATCATGTCCGGAGGAAAAAATGAATAAATCCAAACTCAAACAAATTGGAGAGTTGTTTGTAACTTTTGCCAAAATAGGTGCTTTTACTTTTGGCGGCGGCTATGCAATGATACCTCTTATTGAAACGGAAATTGTAACAAACAAAAAATGGATTTCACAAGATGAAATGCTTGACATGATTGCTATTGCCGAAGCTACTCCCGGAGTTTTGGCAGTCAATTGTGCCACCTTTGTAGGGTGTCGTGTCGGTGGTTTTTGGGGTGCATTATGTGCAACTATAGGTGTGGTATTGCCCTCATTTATCATTATATTAATTGTATCTATCTTTTTAATGCAATTCAGAGAAAATATATGGGTTGCCTATGCTTTTACAGGTATTCGTGCAGCTGTAGTTGTACTGATGGTTGGTGCTGTAAAAAAGCTTTCAAAAGCATATCCTAAAACTATTATCAATGTACTGCTTACCGGCAGTGCGTTTTTACTTGCAAGTTTTACTTCGGTTGAGATTGTACTTTTAATTATCGCCGGTGCTCTTATTGGTGTAGTATACCAAAAAATCAAAGAAAAAATCAAGCCGGAAATTTAATAAGGAGGCATAACAAATGATATTATTACATCTGTTTTATACTTTCTTTATGATTGGTTTGTTTACCTTTGGCGGTGGTTATGCCATGATACCGATGATTAATGATAAAGTTATAGCTAATGGTTGGCTGACATTGGAAACACTGATTGATTTTATAGCTGTTGCCGAATCTACACCCGGACCATTTGCAGTAAACATTGCAACCTTTGTCGGTAACACCACCGCAGGTTTTTGGGGTGCCATTTGTGCTACCTGTGGTGTAGTACTTCCGTCTTTTGTTATAATTTTACTGATTGCCAAAAGTTTTGATAAATTTAGTTCAAACACCTATGTCAAATCTGCTCTTTCGGGACTTCGGCCTGTGGTTGTTGGTTTAATTGCTTCGGCAGCATTTTCAATTGCAGTTAAGGCTTTTATACCAAATGGATTTGTTAAAAATATTATACAATCAGTAGATTTACGCTCTGTACTTATATTTACAATTATACTTATCGTTAATCATTTTAGAAAACTGCACCCAATTAAACTCGTAGCTTTAGGTGCGGTTTCAGGCGTTTTATTATATGGCATATTATAACCCCCATATACAAACTGTCACCGACAATTCTCTGTCGGTTAGACTATACGGATTTTGCACCGTTCATAGGGGTTGATTAGCCTATCAATCCAATCTCAGCGTGGCGGCACAATGCGGTCAAAGACCGCAAGCGGCTTAAAAGCCGCTTCAAGGGCAAACCGCAGGTTTGCCCTTGATTGTGCCGCCTATGCAGCAAGCCTCAATTGCTAATCAACACACATGGGCAGCATTTTCTACAATACATATTACAATTTTAATTATTATGAAAGGTGAAATTTATATGAATGATTTTCTTAAACCCGTTATGCAAATTAGAATACAAAAAACTATTAACAATCTAATCAAAAACAACATGAATGCTTGCTGTGTAAAAAATTCAAATGAGGCTATGCTTAAAGCGAAAGAGTTTTTGCAAGATGGGCAACTGGTAGCTTGGGGCGGCTCTGCAACTTTAAAAGAAACCGGCATTGTAGATATGCTCAAAAATGGTGAATATGAATATTATGACAGAACCGTTTCCGGTTTATCTCCACAGCAAAATAAAGATTACAGTCGTAAAGCTTTCCTTGCTGATGTATATTTCACCGGCACCAATGCTATCACCGAAGATGGTGAACTATATAATGTTGATGGCAACTGTAACCGTGTTGCTCCACTCCTCTACGGTCCCGATAAAGTTGTAGTTGTTGTCGGAACAAACAAAATTGTTGCAAACCTTGAACAAGCTAAATTGCGTGTACAAAAACTGACTGCTCCTGCCAATGGTATCCGTCTTAATTCAAATACCCCTTGTGTACATTTAGGTGAATGTGTCGGCGGCTTAGGTTGTCACTCTGAAAATCGTTTGTGCTGTGCATATGTAACCATTGGTTTTCAACGTGAAAAAAATCGTATCAATGTAATCTTTGTGGAAGATGACCTTGGGTTTTAACCTGTCACCAAAATTCACCTTGGAGTCAAGTTAGCGGCACTCGGGCGGCACAATGCGGCTTCGCCGCAGGCGGTGGGGCATTCGCCCCACCGCCCAACGCCAACCGCAGGTTGGCGTGATTGTGCCGCCTGTCGTCCGACTGACTGCTGCCAATTTTAATTTTAGAGATTTCAATGGGTGCCTAACTCTTAAATGTAATATTAATGAAAGAAGGAATTTAAAAATGCTTGAACAGATAACAAATGATGCGTTGCAAGCTATTACAGAGCTTATTTTCGCCGCAAAAATAAAGAAAAATGATGTAATTGTGATAGGGTGTTCTACAAGCGAGGTTTCGGGACATAAAATCGGTTGTTGTTCAAGTACCGAAATAGCAGATGCAATTTTTAACGGAATTTATCCGACAATACAACAAAACGGATTATTTTTAGCTGTACAATGTTGTGAACATCTCAATCGAGCTATTGTTATTGAAAATTCCGCTGCTGAATTGTATCGTTTACCAATCGTAAATGTAGTACCACAACCTAAAGCAGGTGGTTCCTTTGCAACTGTATGCTATCAGCGGTTTGATAACCCTGTTGTTGTTGAGGAGATACACTGTGCCAAAGCAGGGCTTGATATTGGTAATACACTGATTGGTATGCACCTTACTAAGGTAGCTGTTCCATTAAGGCTTAATATCACTAAAATTGGTGAAGCACCACTTGTTTGTGCCAGAACAAGACCAAAATTCATCGGCGGAATAAGAGCAGTATATGACCACGAATTATTATAATTAGGGGGTTAATTAATCAATGATAGATGAAATAATGGCATATAATAAACAATTTGTTGCCAATAAAGAGTATGAACCGTTTCTCACAAGCAAGTACCCTGATAAAAAAATGGCAATATTATCCTGTATGGACGCCAGACTTACTGCATTATTGCCTGCTGCCTTGGGTATAAAAAATGGTGATGTAAAAATTATCAAGAATGCAGGCGGAGCTATTTCTCACCCATTTGGCAGTGCTGTAAGAAGCTTACTTGTTGCCATATATGATCTGGGAGTGGAAGAAGTATTGGTAATCGGACATACAGATTGTGGTGCAGGACATATGGATTGTGACCGAATGATAAAAAAGATGCAGGAACGTGGAGTTTCATCAGAACATTTAAAAATTATGAATTATTGCGGCATTGATTTTAAGAAATGGTTAAGTGGATTTGATGATGTTAATTCTTCTGTTGCCGAAACGGTACAAATTATACGAGAACACCCACTCTTTCCAAAAGATATCAAAGTTTATGGTTTTATAATGGATTCTGTAACAGGGGAACTTACATCAATATAGTATATGAATATAAGGTATCATCATTTAAAGTGATGATACCTTATATTTTTTATATTGTTTCTCGTTGTTTTTTAGAAAATTCACAACCACAATAATCTTGTCTATAAAGGTCATATTGCTTTGATAATTCAGTTGACCGCTTAAAACCATTTTTCTTTTTAAAGTCACTCGGTAAAAATTTAACCCCTAGCTGCTCTGCAAACCGCTCTCCGATATCATTAATTCGAGCTGCATCTTTATGTGGGCTTATCGTTAATGTTGTAGTATAGTAATCAGTGCCTAAATCTTTTGCTGCCAACGCCGCTGTATGCAGACGCAGCTTATAACATCGTGTACATCTTTCGCCACCTTCGGGTTCATCTTCAAAACCTTTAGCAATAGCATAAAATTTTTCCGGTTCATATTTCCCCTCAATAAACTCCACATGATTTGACAGTGGCATCTCTGTAATCAGTCGTTTTTGTTCCTCTACCCTACGCTGATATTCCTCCGGCGGAAAAATATTTGGATTGTAAAAGAACACAGTAATTTTAAAATATTGGCTCAAATATTCCAAAACATAGCTGCTGCATGGGGCACAACAGCTGTGTAAAAGCAAAGTTGGAACTTCATTTTTTGCAGATATCTCGGAAATAAGAGTATCTAATTCTTTTTGAAAATTCATTGTGTATACCTCCTGTAAGATTAATGTAAAATTTGTGTATAAAAATACTTAATTGGTATATTAAGTAAGTTTTTTTATCTTTATAATTCAATTATATAGCATAATATTGTACAAATTATTAATAAAAAACTGTCTTAATTTTATGTTTAGGATTAAATTTTAACAATAATGGCAAAGAATATTAAAAAAAATGCTTTATACCTGTAATATTTGTATAAAAAGTGTATTGCAATATTACTAATGCAAGAATATACTGTATGTGATGTGAACATAGTTTAATTTTAAGTAACAAAGGAGGGCGAGCTTATGCAAACATACGAATTTATACTTCAAATTGCACTGATTTTATTGACAACAAAGGTGTTTGGCATTTTAACTAAAAAAATTGATATGCCTCAAGTGGTCGGTGCTTTATTGGCAGGTCTGATTTTTGGGCCGGCAATGCTGGGTATCTTAACCGAAACAGTTTTTATTAACCAACTGGCAGAACTTGGAGTTATTGTATTACTGTTTACTGCAGGTTTACAAACTGATATCAGCGAGCTTAAAAAAACCGGTAAGGCTGCTACTATAATCGCTATAGGAGGCGTTGTCCTTTCAATTGCAGGAGGCTTCGCCGTTTCAGCTATCTTTAATACAAATCCTCATGCTACAATGCAAAATGTATTTATTGGGGTTATTCTTGCGTCTACTTCAGTTAGTATCTCGGTTGAAGCTTTGCGTGAAATGGGTAAGCTTAACACAAAAGCAGGTAATGCAATCCTCGGTGCCGCCCTTATAGATGACCTTATCGGCATTGTATGCTTAACTGTAATAACAGGTATGGCAAGTCCTAATGTAAAAATGGGTGTTGTTATCGGTAAAATTGTACTGTTCTTTGTACTAAGTTTAATTCTTGGTTTGGTTCTAAACAAAGTATTTGAAAAATGGATGAATATGTACGACCGAGATAAAAAAAGATTTGCTATTTTAATGTTTGCTTTTTGTCTTGTATTTGCCTACGGTGCACAAGAATTATTTGGTGTTGCAGATATCACCGGTGCATTTATTGCCGGTTTAATCCTTTCAAATACTACCAGAGTTACATATATAACTTCACGCTGTGAAGTGCTTTCATATATGTTTCTCTCACCAATTTTCTTTGCCAGCATCGGTATTAAAGTTGCAATTCCTCACATGAGCACTTCTATAATACTTTTCTCGGTATTGCTTTTGGTAGTTGCCTTGATTGCTAAATTAATTGGCTGCGGTGTAGGTGCAAAAATTTCTAAATTTTCTAACGCTGACAGTTTACGAGTCGGGGTAGGTATGATGACTCGTGGTGAAGTATCATTGATTGTTGCTACGCAAGGACTTGCTTTGGGACTTATGAATCCTGATTTCTTTGGTCCTGTTGTAGTTGTAGTGGTTATTACTCCTATTATAACACCAATTTTAATTAAAAAGGTATTTAAAGATAAACAAGAAGACTCTGTTCCGAGTTCCCTTGTTACTCAATATCATGAATCCAAAGACTTTGACCATGCAGCACAGGAACTCTTGGAACTGCATGAAGAAATGTCAACCGAATGGCAATCCAGCTGGAGATAACAACATTAAGGGCACTCTTACGAGTGCCCTTTTTTGCTGCAACAAAAAGCCTGTACAACTCTTACGGCATCTGCCCCGCAGGCGGGCGGCTTC
>JAVVRS010000056.1:0-7677 GCA_036654595.1 Oscillospiraceae bacterium
ACATGAAGCCAGACTTCGTGCAGGTTCATATCTGGCATTGGAACACCCTGTACAAGCTGATGTTGTAATTGGTGTACCTGATTCGGGACTTGATGCTGCAATAGGTTATTCACGTCAATCGGGTATTCCATATGGTATTGGATTTATTAAAAATCGTTATGTTGGCAGAACATTTATTCAACCGACACAAGGTATGAGAGAAAATTCAGTTCATATTAAACTCAATGTTGTTGCTGCAACTGTAAAAGATAAACGTGTGGTAATGATAGATGATTCTATTGTAAGAGGGACTACTTCAAAAAGAATTGTACAGCTGCTTAAAAAAGCCGGTGCAAAAGAAGTCCATTTCAGAGTATCTGCACCACCATTTAGAAACCCTTGTTATTTTGGGACTGATATTGACAGTCGTGAAAATCTTATTGCCTGTAAGATGACAATACCTGAAATTCGTGATTATCTTGGGGTTGACAGTTTAGGTTATTTAAGCGTAGACAGTGTAAAGAAAATTGCAAGCAATGCAAGCTGTAATTTTTGTACAGGCTGTTTTGATGGTTGTTATCCCATTGAAGTTCCGGACGAAATGCCGAAGCTTAAATTTGAGGAAAAAATAAAAGACGAATAGTTTGCAGTTGCTTTATGCCCATGGGGGCGACCGTACGGCAGAGCTTTGCTCTGCCGACACAGGCGGCTTGTCCGCCTGTGCTGTGTCAGACCGGAACGGTCGGACACAATACGGTCGCCCCAATGGGAATAAGCAAGAAGATATTATTTTGGAGGTGTATCTGTGGAAAAAAGCTTTAGTGAAAGCTATAAAGCGGCAGGGGTTGATGTAACTGCCGGATATAGGTCAGTAGAACTGATGAAACAGCACGTTGCAAAAACAGCGGTCAAAGGTGTTATGTCCTCAATAGGAGGATTTGGCGGATTGTTTGAACTTGATTTAGAAGGTATAAATAAGCCGGTACTTGTAAGCGGAACAGACGGAGTAGGTACAAAGCTTAAAATAGCTTTTCTTACAGGCAAACATGATACAGTAGGTATTGATTGTGTTGCAATGTGTGTTAATGATATTATTTGCTGTGGAGCAAAACCACTATTATTTTTAGATTATCTTGCTGTAGGTAAGAATTTTCCGGAACGTGTAGCAGAGATTGTAAAAGGTGTAGCAGATGGTTGTGTACAAGCAGGCTGTGCATTGGTTGGCGGAGAAACCGCTGAAATGCCCGGATTTTACCCTGAAGAAGAATATGACCTTGCAGGATTTTCAGTAGGTGTGGTTGATAAAGATAAAATCATTGACCCGAAAAATGTTGCTGTAGGTGATGTGCTGATTGGCTTGGCTTCAAGCGGAGTACATTCAAATGGCTTTTCTTTAGTAAGAAAAGTTCTTGATGTAGAAAATACTGACCTTATGGCACATAATGACTTTTTAGGTTGTTCACTTGGTGAAGCTTTAATTAAGCCTACAAAAATCTATGTAAAACCGGTTTTGAAATTGATGGAAACAATTAACATTAAAGCTGTATCTCATGTTACCGGCGGTGGTTTTTATGAAAATATTCCACGAGCTTTGGCAGATGGTACAAGAGCAGTAATTCAAAAAGATAAAATTGATATACTGCCAATCTTTAAGTTGATTGCAGAAAAAGGGAATATACCTGAAAGAGATATGTTTAATACCTTTAATATGGGTGTGGGTATGATAATAATTGTAGCTAAACAAGATGCACAACAAGCTGTGAAAATACTTACCGATGCCGGCGAAAAAGCAAATATAATCGGTGAAATCGCAGCAGGAGAAAAGGGTGTAGATTTATGCTGAAAATAGCAGTTATGGTATCGGGCGGCGGAACAAATTTGCAAGCATTGCTTGATGCCAAAGACAGAGGTGAAATTCCCAATGGGGAAATTACCTTAGTGTTAAGCTCGTCACCAACGGCATATGCCCTTGAACGAGCAAAAAAACACAATGTCAAAACGGCTGTTGTAGTGCGAAAAGACTACACTGATAAAATATTATTTGACCAACGTGTTATTTCAGTTTTAAAAGATAATAAAATTGATTTGATTGTACTTGCCGGATTTATGTATATACTTGGTAAGGAATTTACCGAAGCTTTCCCAAATAGAATTATTAATGTACACCCAAGTTTAATACCTGCATTTTGCGGTGATGGATTTTATGGGTTGAAAGTACATGAAGCGGCACTTGCTTATGGCGTAAAAGTTACCGGTGCAACGGTGCATTTTGTAAATGAAGTTTGTGACGGCGGACAGATAATACTACAAAAAGCTGTAGATGTTTTGGAAAATGATACACCACAAACATTGCAAAAAAGAGTTATGGAACAAGCTGAATGGGTAATACTCCCAAAAGCTGTTGCTATATTATGCGAAAAATCGGAAACACTTGAGCAACCTCAAAATAACATATAAAGGAGAATAGGTTATGGAACTACTGAATATTGCACAGGAATTACAAGGTAATTCTTACCCCGGAAGAGGTATTGTCATGGGCAGAAGCGAAGATGGTGATAACGCTGTAATCGCCTATTTCATTATGGGTAGAAGTGAAAACAGTCGAAACCGTATTTTTGTTGAAAGCAGAAGCGGGATTAAAACCGAAGCTTTTGACCCTGCGAAGTTGGTAGACCCTTCGCTTATTATCTATTCCCCTGTAAAAGTGTTTGACAACACTACAATTGTTACCAATGGTAACCAAACTGATACAATTTATGACTTCTTTGAAGAAGGCAGAAGTTTTGAAGATGCAATTCGCACTCGTACTTTTGAACCTGATTTCCCAAACTTTACTCCAAGAATTTCAGGCGTTGTAACAGGATTTGATTATAAATTGTCTATTATTAAAAGTGCAGAAGGTAATCCTAATTCTGTAAGACGTCAATTCTATGAATATGTTTCACCGGTTCCGGGTCAAGGTCATTTAATTCATACTTATAAAGGTGATGGTGAACCTATTCCGGCTTATGATGGTGAACCTAAGCTTGTGGAAATTAAAGGTGATATTGACAGCTTTACAAATTTGCTGTGGTATAACCTTAATTCAGATAACAAAGTATCTTTATTTGTACGTTATATAAATGTTAAAAACGGTGTTGTACAAAATAGAATTGTTAATAAGAATTTATCAGAATAAAATATTGTTTATCGGGTAACCCCATCAGCCTCGGGCGACCGTACCACGCCATTTTGTCACTTGCGAGTGGCAAAATGGCGTGCGGCGGCACGCAAGTGCCGCCGACGGAGCGAAGCTCCGAGTACGGTCGCCCGAGGCTTTGGGGTTGCTTTAATTGGGAGGGATAGTCTGCAATGGCAAAAGAATTAGAACTGAAATATGGTTGTAATCCAAACCAAAAGCCATCAAAGATTTTTATGCGTAACGGAGAATTACCTATTCAAGTGTTAAATGGTAAACCCGGATATATTAATTTTCTTGATGCGTTTAATAGTTGGCAGCTGGTAAAAGAACTTAAAGAAGCAACAGGACTTCCGGCAGCAACTTCATTTAAACACGTTAGTCCGGCAGGTGCGGCAGTAGCGACACCGTTGTCACCAACACTTGCAAAGATATATTTTGTGGACGATTTGGAACTTTCACCTATTGCCACAGCATATGCCAAAGCAAGAGGTGCCGATAGAATGTCATCATATGGTGATTGGGTAGCTTTGTCTGATACATGTGATGCACAAACCGCAACATTGCTTGCAAGAGAAGTATCAGATGGTGTAATCGCTCCAGACTTTACACCTGAAGCACTTGCAATACTTCAAACTAAACGTAAAGGCAGTTACAATGTAGTAAAAATTGACCCAAATTATCTCCCTGCACCTACTGAATATAAGGACGTATTTGGAGTGACCTTTGAACAAGGCAGAAATGAGTTTAAAATTAATAAAGAACTTATTTCAAACATTGTAACAGATAATAAAACTATTTCCGAAGCTGCACAGATAGATTTAATCATTGCACTTATTACCCTTAAATATACA
Source organism: Oscillospiraceae bacterium (assembly GCA_036654595.1). GTDB lineage: Bacteria > Bacillota > Clostridia > Oscillospirales > Ruminococcaceae > RGIG7389. The sequence continues at coordinate 4,012 of JAVVRS010000056.1, forward strand.
CAATCAAACTCAGTTTGTTATGTAAAAGACGGTCAAGCAATTGGTATTGGTGCAGGACAACAATCAAGAATACATTGTACTCGTCTTGCAGGCAATAAAGCTGATATTTGGTTTTTACGTCAACACCCAAAGGTAATGGGATTACAGTTTAAATCAACTATTCGTCGTCCCGACCGAGATAATACAATTGATGTATATTTGTCAGATGATTATAATGATGTACTTGCTGATGGTGCTTGGCAAGAAGTATTTACAGTTAAACCTGAACCTTTAACTCGTGAAGAAAAACGTGATTGGCTTAATACTCTTACAGGTGTTGCACTTGGTTCCGATGCATTTTTCCCATTTGGTGATAACATTGAAAGAGCAAAACGTAGTGGTGTAAGTTATATTGCACAACCGGGTGGTTCAATCAGAGATGACCATGTTATTATGACCTGTAACAAATACAACATGGCAATGGCATTTACCGGTATGAGATTGTTCCATCATTAATAGCTGTAGGCTTTATGGGCTGCTTTGCAGTCAAAAGCCCCCCAAAGGGGGCTTTTGACACAACGCATAGCGTTGTGCACCGCAGAGCGGTGGCAAAGCAGCCCATATAAATAAGATGAAACTATGGATAAGAAAACCTTAATTGGGCGAAATTTATTTCGCCCAAATTTGTTATAACAGTATCTCTACACAAGGAGGAAAAAAGTTGAAAATTTTAGTAGTGGGCTCCGGCGGCAGAGAGCACGCATTGATAAAAGCGATTAAAAAAAGCAGTAAAGCAGATGAAATTTTTTGTTGTCCGGGTAATGGCGGAATAGCCGCAGATGCAGAATGTGTAAACATCACTGCAACCGACCTTGATAATATGGTTAATTTTGCAGTTGAAGAAAAGATTGATTTGGTAGTTGTGGCACCTGATGACCCACTTGCAATGGGTATGGTGGACCGTTTGAATGAAAAAGGTATTATGACCTTTGGCCCAAGTAAACTTGCAGCAGAAATTGAAAGCAGTAAAGTGTTTTCTAAAAACTTAATGAAAGAGTTTGGAATACCTACAGCCGCTTATGAAGTGTTTGATAAATCACATGATGCTTTGGAATATATTAAAGCACAAAACAAATTTCCTGTTGTAATTAAAGCCGATGGATTAGCATTAGGCAAAGGTGTAATTATTGCTGAAACTTGGAGTGATGCAGTTCATGGTGTTAACAGTATAATGGAAGATAAAGTTTTTGGAGCAAGCGGCAACAAAATTGTAATAGAAGAATTTATGACAGGCCCTGAGGTTTCAGTGCTTGCATTTACCGACGGTAAAGTTGTTAAACCTATGGTTTCGGCAATGGATCATAAACGTGCATTAGACGGTGATAAAGGACTTAATACCGGTGGTATGGGTACCATTGCACCAAACCCATACTACACTGAAGCTGTAAAACAAGAATGTATGGACAGTATTTTTTTACCAACGATTGCAGCAATGAATAAACTGGGTCGTCCGTTTAAAGGCTGTTTATATTTTGGGTTAATGCTTACACCAAATGGTGCAAAAGTAATTGAATACAATTGTCGTTTTGGTGACCCTGAAACACAGGTTGTATTACCGCTTTTGAAAACAGATTTAGTTGACATTATGATTGCAATATACAATGAAAAATTAAGCGAACTCGAAATTGACTGGAGCAATAACCATGCAGCTTGTGTAATAATGGCAAGTGGTGGATACCCTGAAAAATATGAAAAAGGCATTGTAATTGAAGGTTTAGATGAAAAGGGACAGCCAACCGATAAATTTGTGACTGTTTACCATGCAGGCACAAAGATAACAGATGGAAAGCTTGTTACCAACGGCGGCAGAGTTTTAGGTGTGAGTGCAACCGCTACAACCCAAAAACAAGCATTGGAAAAAGCATATCAAGCGGTAGAAACAATTCATTTTGCCGGAGCACATTATCGCCACGACATTGGTATAAAGTGATGCTTATACCTTACGCCTCACCGCCACCGCCGTTGACCAGGCGTTGGCCGGCCGGCTTGCCGCGTTTGGGCCAACCTCCTAAAAAATCCGCAGTTTCGGACGGGTTTGGACACCGCGGTGGCGGGAGGTCGGAGAGGAAGCGGAAGCTTAAGAAGATGGTAAAAATGCTGATTTATATTTATAATAAAGGGAGATGATAGCAATGGAAAAGAAACCATTTATCACACTTGAAAAGGCAAAAGAAATTGCAAAACAAATTCCAACGCCATTTCATATCTATGATGAAAAAGCTATTCGAGAAAATGCTCGTACTTTAAAGAAAGCTTTTGCATGGAACAGTGGGTTTAAAGAATATTTTGCTGTCAAAGCTACACCTAATCCGGCAATATTGCAGATACTGCGTGAAGAAGGCTTTGGAGCAGATTGTTCTTCTTACACTGAATTATTGATGGCTGATGCAGTAGGATTTAAAAAGAATGAGATAATGTTTTCTTCCAATGTAACTCCTGCTGAAGATTTTGTGCTTGCAGATAAACTTGGTGTTACAATTAATCTTGATGATTTTACGCATATTGATTTTTTAGAAAATGTAGCAAAAATTCCCGAAACTATATCTTGCAGATATAATCCGGGTGGTTTGTTTAAAATCAGCAATGAAGTAATGGATACACCCGGTGAAGCTAAATATGGTTTTACACCGTCACAGATGGTGGAAGGCTTTAAAAAGCTTATGAGTAAAGGTGCTAAGAATTTTGGTATTCATGCGTTTTTGGCAAGCAATACCATTGCTAATGAATATTACCCAAAGCTTGCAAAAATTTTGTTTGAAACGGCAGTACAGCTTAAAGAGGAAACAGGTGCAAACATCACTTTTATTAATCTGTCGGGTGGAGTTGGTATCCCATATCGTCCGGAGCAGGAAGCAACTGACATAATGGCAGTTGGTGAGGGTGTACGAAAAGCGTATGAAGAAGTGCTGATACCTGCCGGAATGGGTAATGTGGCAATTTATACTGAACTTGGCAGATTTGTACTTGCACCATATGGTGCATTGGTTTCAACAGTGCTTCATCAAAAACATATTCATAAAGAATATATTGGATTAGATGCTTGTGCTGCAAATTTAATGCGTCCTGCAATGTATGGTTCATACCATCATATTACAGTGTTGGGTAAAGAAAATCAGCCATTGACACATACTTATGATGTAACAGGTGGCTTGTGTGAAAACAATGATAAATTTGCAATTGACCGTACATTGCCGGAAATAAATATTGGGGATATTATTTATATTCATGATACGGGTGCTCATGGTTTTTCTATGGGGTACAATTATAATGGTAAATTGCGTTCAGCAGAGGTGTTGCTTTGTGAAAACGGTAGCTTTAAAATGATTAGACGTGCTGAAACAGCTGCTGATTATTTTGCAACATTTGATTTTACAGGTTTATTTAAATAAAAATAATTTTTAATAATATAACTGATTACACAAAAGAGGGCTGCATTATTGCAGTCCTCTTTGTCTATACTATTTTTACAATTGATATGCTGATTTTATGAAAATGTGTCGGGTATATTGGTATTATGGACGAAGCACCTCTTTATTGCGGACGTACAAAGCGGTATTTTATGCCGCCGAGGTAAAAAAAGCGAGTGATGAACTGGTGATGAAATTTGTTTGTGCACTGTATGCTGCC
>JAVVRS010000057.1:0-7640 GCA_036654595.1 Oscillospiraceae bacterium
GGAAGTAAGCGGCGGCTTTGCCGCCGCAGTGGTTGCTGCTTGCAGCAACCACATACGGTCGCCCTAAAGTCAGTAGGAGCTTGTGCAAAAGCCCTTTTGTCCTTTATCTATAGGCATCTGGGTAACGAGAGAAAGATTGGTGTAATGATGTTTATAGATAAAGCACAAATAAAGATAAAAGCAGGAGATGGAGGAAACGGAGCAGTTTCTTTTCATAGAGAAAAATATGTAGCAGCCGGTGGACCTGATGGTGGAGATGGCGGTAAAGGCGGAGATGTTATCTTTGTTGCCAGTGAGCATATTAATACCTTGCTTGATTTCAAATATAAAAAGAGATATTTTGCACAAAATGGTGAAGCCGGAAGCAGAAAGAATTGCAGCGGTAAAGCAGCAGACCCATTGATAATAAAAGTACCGGTAGGTACGCTTATAAAAGAAGCGGAATCTGGACGTTTACTTGCAGATATGTCTGCGGATAAACCTGTAATAATTGCTAAAGGCGGTAATGGCGGCTGGGGAAATGCCCATTTTGCAACTCCGACAAGACAAATTCCACGTTTTGCAAAACCGGGTATACCGGGAGATACAATGGATCTTATTTTAGAAATTAAATTGCTTGCTGATGTAGGTTTGGTAGGTTTCCCAAATGTTGGAAAATCCACATTGATATCAACAGTCAGTGGTGCAAAACCTGTAATAGCGAACTATCATTTTACAACATTAACACCGGTTTTAGGTGTTGTTCGTGTTGCGGAAGAAAAAAGTTTCGTTATGGCGGATATTCCGGGATTAATTGAGGGTGCAAGTGAAGGCATTGGTTTGGGACATGATTTTTTACGTCACGTTGAACGCTGTCGTTTGATTGTTCATGTAGTTGATGTTTCGGGTAGTGAAGGTCGTGACCCTAAAGAAGATTTTATTGCCATCAATCGTGAACTTGCAAATTTCAGTGAAGAACTTTGTGAAAGAGAACAAATTGTTGTAGCACATAAATCAGATATTGCTACACCTGAACAAATAGAAGAATTTAGGGCATTTGTTGAAGAACAAGGTTATGCACAATTTATTGCAGTATCCTCAGCTACAATGCAGGGTACACAACAGCTAACTTATATGATAGCGGAAAAATTGGAACAGTTACCACCAATTAAAAGATTTGAACCGGCTGAAGTTCAACCGATTGAGATTGATAACAGTAAAAAATGGGACTTCACTATCAGAGTTGAAGATGGTGTTTATATTGTTGAAGCAGAATGGTTGGTACGAGTGCTTGGAATGGTTAGTCTTGAAGATACAGAATCAATGGGATATTTCCAACGTGTATTAATAAAAGCAGGAATTATTGATAAGCTTGAAGAGATGGAAATCAATGAAGGAGATACTGTAAGTATTCTTAACTTTGAATTTGACTTTATCAGATAAGCTGAAAGGGTGATAAAAAACGGAAAGCATAATGACAACAAATCAAAACCCAAAACTGTTAAGTCCGCTTACTTTGGCATTTATAGGTGATGGAGTATATGAATTGCTTGTGCGTGAACGTTTAATTGCAAAAGGCAGTATGCCGGTTGGAACTTTGCATACTTTGGCGGTTCAACAGGTTAGAGCCTCATATCAAAGCAAAGGTTATCATGCGTTGCTTAATATTTTGACCGATGAAGAAGTATCAATAATGAAGCGAGGCAGAAATGCAAAGGGTGTACATTCGCCTAAAAACAGTGACCCTACAGAATATCGTCATGCAACGGGTGTAGAAGCATTGTTTGGATTTTTGTATTTAAACGGTAGTATAGATAGAATAAATGAGCTGTTTACTTATATACAGCAAAACCTTGAACATTCGGAATGAAAGGATTCAACAGATGGATAAAAAGAAAGTTATAGAGCAGGTGAAAACTTTTTCTATAGATTTGGTTTATGATATTGTTGGTGGATTTTTGTATGCGGTGGCAGTTAATATGTTCAGTTCACCGAACAGAATTGCACCGGGTGGCGTAACCGGTATTGCCACTTTAATAAATTATATATTTGGTGCACCTATAGGTACTGTAACAATGCTGATAAATATCCCATTGCTATTAATTTCGTATAAAGTGCTCGGTAAGCTGTCCACATTAAGGACATTAAAATCGCTGTTAATTATGACTATAATGGTAGATGTGGTTACAATAAGTATTCCGCCATATAAAGGAGATATGATACTTGCTTGCATTTTTGCAGGAGTATTGATGGGACTTGGACATGGTATGGTCTTTTTGCGAGGTTCAACCACAGGTGGTTCCGATATAGTTAACAGACTTATTAAAATCAGACTTCCGCATATTTCAATAGGCAGATTAGGACTTTGTTTTGATACTGTTGTTTTGATTTTGGCAGCAATTGTATATGGCAACATTGAAAATGCGTTATATGCAATGATTGCAATGTATGTATCTTCTAAAATGACAGATTCTCTTATTTATGGTTTAGATAAAGGTAAACTGTTATATATAATCTCGGACCGTTCTCCGGAAATTGGAAAAGAGATTATAAAGCAGTTAGGCAGAGGTGCAACCTTGCTTAATGCAACAGGTTTGTATTCAGATAAAGAACGACGTATTGTTTTTTGTGCTGTAAGAAATCATCAATATCCTGCAGTTAAAAAGATAGCATATAACATTGATCCATATGCTTTTATAATTATTACAGATGCAGGTGAAATCTTAGGTCAAGGCTTTAGAAAAATAGAAGAAAATTAGCAGTTTATAAGCTTATAAAAAAGAAGCAGTCCGCAGAGAACTTCTGTTCCTTCTCCCGACTGCTTCTTTTTGTGCACTTATTTTTGTGATAATCAGCCCCAACCGCTTTGGTTCGGGTCAATAGCTTTACCGTTTTCGCTTTTTACATTTTTACAACTTTGAGCATTTTTCATTTGTTTTGTATTTTGAGTGGAATATTGTTCGTTGCTGTTTTTACAATCTTGTGTAGATGGTTGATTTGTCATGTTGGAGTTAGCTTGTTTTTTTGAAGTTTTATCATCTTTTTTAGCCATGTGAATATCACCTCTCTTTACTGTTATTTTTGCGTATCTTTAAGAAAATATACAAGAATTAATAAAATTCACAAATTATCGCTTGCAAAAAAAATAATATCATGGCATAATTTATACAGAGGTAAAGATACCTCACTATTAAACAATATTATTTTATTTTAAATTAGGAGGATATAAGCCAATGAAAAAATTTGTATGTACAATTTGTGGATATGTTCACGAAGGAAATGAACCACCGGACGTTTGCCCACAGTGTAAAGCTCCGGCATCAAAATTTACAATTCAAGCAGAGTCCAATTTTGTATGGGCTGATGAACATAGAATAGGTGTAGCAGCAGGAGTTGACCCGGAAGTTGTTGAAGATTTAAGAGCAAACTTTACAGGCGAATGTACTGAAGTTGGCATGTATCTTGCAATGGCACGTCAGGCAGACAGAGAAGGTTATCCTGAAATATCCGCTTTTTATACAAAAGCAGCATTTGAAGAAGCTGAACACGCAGCTAAATTTGCAGAACTTCTCGGTGAAGTGGTTTATGCAGATACAAAGAAAAATCTTGACCTTAGAATTGCCGCTGAATGTGGTGCTTGTGAAGGTAAAAAGAAACTTGCTACTCGTGCAAAAGAACTTGGCTATGATGCTATCCATGATACTGTACATGAAATGGCAAAAGATGAAGCAAGACATGGCTGTGGTTTCTTGGGTCTAAGAGAAAGATATTTCGGTAAAGAATAATTAAAACAGATAAGAGCCTGCAAGCTTCGTATTATTACGGAGTTTGCAGGCTCTCTTTTTATGCAACCAGGAAGCTATAGGGGCGAGCTATGGGGCGGCACAATGCGGCACTTCGTGCCGCAGGCGGCTTCGCCGCCTCCAAGGGCAACCCCCGAAGGGGTTGCCCTTGATTGTGCCGCCCCGGTGAATAGAAGCTTGCTTGTTAAGGCATACTTACTTAGCGGAATAAGAGAAGCGTTGACCTCTTTTACTCAAAACTACTATTTTATTACGATAAATATCAGCATGGGTGTCACTCGCCAAACGGCTGTAAACTTCATCATTTGTAGTGTGCATTGGTATAACAATATTTGCACCGACAGTTTTCATAAAATAATCAAGCCCCATCAGATAACTATCAGCAAGTCGGTTGTCCATTGGAAGAAAGGCAACATCAATTTTTTCTCCTGCCAATTTTTTAATTTCATTTTGATAATTGTCAGCCATAATTTTATTATAGTGTTTTGTTTCACCCTCCCAATTCCACCAATTTAAATCTCCGGCATGATAGATGGAGTAACCATCTGCTTTTAATAAAAAAGCAACCCCTTCATCGGTAGATTTGAGAGTAGTAACGGTTAAATCATCAAGTTTTAATGTTTGATTTGGTGCAAGCTTGATAGATGGTTCATAGGTTTTAATATCGTCCGATAAAATATATCTTATATTGGGAATATATTTACGCCAACTAAAGATAATGTCATTGTAATGGTCAGCATGAGCATGAGAACAAAATACCACTACATTTAAATCTTTTATTTTTTCGGGATTAATGACACCATTGTTTAAACCGCTGCCTTTGGGTAGGTCAAAGTAATAATCAAAGATGAAAAAATGTGTATTTGTTTTAATTGCAAATGCACTGTGATATAGATATATAATGTCCAATTAAAAACACCCTTACATAATTTTTGTTATATTGTAACATAATAATGTAAAAAACAATAGTAGTTTGTTTCAATACGACTGTTTTTCACAAAATGTTTGTAGTTTATATACAAAGTGTGCTATACTAGGGCTTGTTTGAAAAAATGAACTATAAGAAATGAGATGATTTGTTGAGTGAAAAAAAGGCCTTTTATAGAAAGGTATTTATGTTGGTTTTGCCGATGGCATTACAGAATTTGATTAATGTTGCGGTTACGTCGGCAGACGTTGTTATGCTCGGAAAAGTTGGAGAAGTATCGCTCTCGGCATCGTCATTGGCGGGACAGATACAGTTTATTATGACACTTATATTTTTTGGGCTTACTTCGGGTGCGGCAGTACTTACGGCACAATACTGGGGAAAAGGTGACACAAAATCTATAGAAAAGGTTTTAGGCATTGCCCTAAGATTTTCTATTGTTATTGGTATCATATTTTTTTGCGGTGCATTTTTCTTTCCGTCACAGATAATGAGTTTATTTTCACCTGAATTACCTGTTATTGAACAAGGTGCAATTTATCTTAAAACAGTGGCTCCGTCCTATTTATTTGTGTCAATTACGATTATATATTTAAATATAATACGCAGTATTGAAAGAGTTTTAGTATCCACAATTGTGTATTTAATTTCACTTATAGTGAATATTATTATAAATGCAGTGTTAATTTTCGGGTTATTTGGTTTTCCACAGCTTGGCATACAAGGTGCAGCAATAGGAACGGTAATTGCCAGAGCAGTTGAACTGATAATTGTAATAATTTATTCTCGTAAGCTTAATCATATTATTAATTTTAAGCCGTCAATTATCTTTATAAAGGACAAGCATTTATTTGCGGATTTTCTGCATTATTCAATTCCTGTTACCTTAAATGAATTGATGTGGGCAGGCGGTACATCAATGAGTGCTTTGATTATTGGGCATTTAGGCAGTCCTGCTGTTGCGGCAAATTCCGTTGCACAGGTAACAAGACAATTTGCTACTGTTGTAGCATTTGGGCTTGCTAATGCTACAGCTATTATTATAGGTAAAGCTATTGGTGAAGGTAAACTTGATGTTGCCAAACTATATGCAAAGCGTCTTATAAGATTGACCTTGGCGGCAGGATTTTGCGGTGCGATAATAATACTTATTATTCGTCCTATAGCTATTGCAAATCTTGTTTTAAGTGTTGAAGCTCAAAATTATCTGTCGGTTATGATGTTTGTTATGGCTTACTTTACTATTGGTCAAGCGTACAATACAACGATGATAGTAGGGGTATTCCGTTCGGGCGGTGATACTAAGTTTGGTTTATATCTTGATGTTTTAACGATGTGGGGCGGTTGCATTTTACTTGGTGCAATATGTGCGTTTTGGTTAAAATGGCCTGTTTTGGCAGTATATGTTGTGCTTATGAGTGACGAAATAGTAAAGCTTCCGTTCACGACATATCACTATAAAAAGATGAAATGGCTCAAAAGCGTTACAAGGGAATAGGGAATGATGAATAAAAAAATCCGCTGCAATTTAATTTGCAGCGGATTTTTTATTTAAGCAAGCATCTCTGTCAAAAGCTTTTGTATTACAACAGGATTACCTTTGCCATTGGTTTTAGCCATAACCTGACCCATTAAAGATTTAAGTGCAGATTGTTTACCCTTTTTGTAATCCTCAACAGATTTTGTGTTTTTAGCTAAAATTTCACTTACAATGCTTGAAAGAACTTTTTCATCATTAATTTGACGTAAACCGTTGGCAGTTACATATTCCACAGCATCTTCATCATTTTCCCAAAGGTCTTTGAGAACTTTTTTACCGACACTGCTGTTTATTTCGTCGTTGCCGAGCATATCTGCTATTTGGGCAATATGTTTAGCTGAAATCTTTATTTCAACACTGTCGGCAGGGAACAGACGGAACAATTCAGAAATCATCAAGTTTGCCAAAAGCTTTGGATACCTTGTTTGTTTTACAGCGGTTTCAAAGTAATCAGCAACGAGAATATCATTGGTAATCATCTCTGCATCATATGCTGTCAAACCATAATCTTCCATATATAAAGCTTTGCGGTGGTCAGGAAGTTCAGGAATAGCGGATTTAATATTTGCAATATAATCTTCGGAAATAATAATAGGAGCAAGGTCGGGGTCGGGGAAATAACGGTAATCATTGGCATCTTCTTTTTTACGCATGGAATAAGTTTTGCCGTTAGCTTGGTCATAACGACGTGTTTCCTGAACAATAGGTTCACCTTGTTCAAGCTGGTCAATTTGACGTTTGTATTCATATTCAATTGCTTTGGTAATAAACTGAAATGAGTTGAGATTTTTCATTTCGGTTCTTGTTCCAAGCTCGGTTTGACCAACCTTGCGAACCGATAAATTGACATCACAACGCATAGAACCCTCATTCATTTTACAATCTGAAATACCTGTGTATAAAATAATTGCTCTGAGCTTTTTAAAATAAGCTACAGCTTCTTCAGCAGAGCTCATATCAGGTTCTGATACAATTTCAATTAAAGGTACACCACAGCGATTGCAGTCAATCATAGTGCCTTTACCCTCGGTGTGAATAAGCTTTCCGGCATCTTCTTCAATGTGTATTCTGGTTATACCAATTCGTTTTGAACCTGCTTCTGTTTCAATATCAAGATAACCGTTTTCACACAGCGGCAGGTCATATTGTGATATTTGATATGCCTTTGGCAAATCCGGATAGAAATAATTTTTTCTGTCAAGCTTTGAGTATGCTGCAATTGAGCAGTTGGTTGCCATACCTGCCTTTACTGCATAATCAACCACTTGACCGTTAAGTACCGGTAAAGTACCCGGCATACCCATACATACAGGGCAGGTTTGTGTATTTGGTTCAGCACCGAAAGTAGTCGGGCAGCTACAGAATATTTTAGATTCTGTACGAAGTTCAC
>JAVVRS010000058.1:0-7586 GCA_036654595.1 Oscillospiraceae bacterium
TTTTACAGAAGCCTCTTGTTTGAATTGTACATTATCAAACTCTGTTGCCATTTTTACACCGTCACCGCTTTCAATATATGAAACGCTGACTTTATCCCCTATTTGTGTAAGTGCAAGTTCATCACTGGCAGCTGCTTCCACAACAAAGATTTTACTTAAATCTTCTTCTAAAATCAATTTATAAACTGTATTATTTTCATTGACCTCAGGTGCAATTCTTGCTACAACACCTGTAATGGATTTATTTTCTACTGTTGCTCCAATATCATTTGATAAGCCATCATTTTTCAATGATTTTTGATAATCTTGAATTGCAGCCTGCATTGTTTCTCCTGTACCAACACTGGAATAGTTTACAACAGATACCATTGCATATTGTTTAATCAAGCCTTCATCATCTTTAAGTGTCATAAAGTAAGTTGGTTGATTTGCAATATTCAAAATGATTGGGAAAGTAGCAGAATATCTTAGATTTTGTACTTTACCTTCTGCAGAACGCATTGCTGCAAGTTCTGTTGCACCACTAAACTGATATCTATGACTTTGTTTTGTTACCATATCTACCATAATAAATCCGAGTGCAGATTCATCTGCTCCAACGCTGGTAAGTCCCGTAAACAAGTAGCAATGACCATTATTATATACAATATTATGTCCTGCACTGGTTTGGAATTTATCTTTATTTGAGAAGTTAAAGATACCATGAACAAATTCACCTTGGTTATTTATTTGATGTACAACAAAATCTTCCGGTTGTACTCTATCAACCCATTTTGGTATATCATCAATAGTATGCTTTGTAGTTTCACCTGTTGTTGCATTTAAAAGTATAGCTCCTGTTGCTTCGGGCAGATTAAAACCTATTCTATTTTTATAGGTAGTAATTACCCAATATGGTACACCATTATCATCAAGTTCAAAAGAATAATCTTTTAAGCCTGTAAACAAGCCTTCTTTAAAACGCACATAACGCTGTGCATCATGCAGTAAGAAACTTGTTGGGTGATATTTTAGTTTATGACCTTCTACATAATCTACATCATTTACATTGGTTGCAGATACAATTATATAACCCGGTGTACCTTCCATATTCATAAGCCATTTAAAGAAGCCCGAATGATGCAATGGTACTGCCCAAACTAATTTATTATTTACACTTTGAATTGTTGGTATACCTATCATAGTTTGGCTGCCTAATGATGGACGTTCACCCAGCTTTTTTTCTGCAAGTTTTCTTGCAAGCTGTTCATCTACTATTGGTATTTGACTTGTATCAATCGCTTGAATTTCAGAATCAAATGTTTTGATTTCTGCTACACCTAACTGGTCACGATATGAATTTGAGAAAAATATTGGGGAAAACAAAACTGTCATAACGATAATATATGCCCATGGAATTGCAATTACAGCTATTGCCCATTTAGGAAATTTTGCTGTATGAACATAGGCTATTGGATTACCTCCGCCGCCTGTCAATTTGTTAAAAGTAAGTTCACCTGTTTTTAGCAAAGCATAAAGACCTACATATAATGTAATTACTCCTGCCCAAAAACTTACTCCGTCAGCATACAATGGATTAAAGTTAGGTGCTGTAACAAAGATATACCCAAATAGCCCTAACGTCAGTATGGCAAATAAAACTCCTGTTATTTTTTTCAATAGTATCCGTCCTTTTCCTCTGCCTAATGGCAACATTGATTTTTACTGCTTAAATATGTGCAAATTTGCACTGAACATGACAAATAGATTAATTTATTATAGCACAGTTATCCATTCTTAACCATCTAACATTAAACAAATTAACAATTCGTTTAAATTTTATCCTTTAATATTGTTTTAACACAGCTGCGGCGGCACAATTCGGCACTTTGTGCCGTGCGACATTCGTCGCAAACGGAGGGGCTCGCTAAAGCGAGCCCCTCCGTAATTGTGCCGCCGTCGGCGTAAGATTTGCTGTTGCTTATGTTAGAGCAAAAACGATTTATGAATTTATATAGGTATCATCTGAACTGCAAATTTCCTTGGCACTCAGTATTTATTTGCAAGAATTTTAATTGTGCTATAAAATTTATATATTCTTTTGCGTCTGATTTTTCTGTCATGTAAGTAATTTGGTTTTACTCCCCTACCAACCGGGCGGCACAATCAAGGGCAACCGCCTACGGCGGTTGGCCCTTGCGGCGGCGAAGCCGCCTGCGGCACTGCGTGCCGCATTGTGCCGCCCACACTTGCACCTTGTAAGCAATTCCTATAGCGGTTAACTATGAAGGTTACTTAATAGAATTTAAATATGTGTCCCTAACCAACGAAATATCAATATTGCGTACCGTTTCACGAATTTCTAAAACCGAGGACGGATTTACCGAGAGTTCATCTACTCCCACCGATAATAATAATGGTGTCATTGATTTATCTGCTGCAAGTTCTCCGCAAACACTTACCTTTTTACCTTCACGATGAATATTGTCAGCAGTAAATTTTATTAATCTAAGCACAGCAAGATGAACATTTTCATATAAATAAGATAGACGGCTATTCATTCTGTCTGCTGCAAGTATATATTGTGCAAGGTCATTTGTACCTACACTGAAATAATCCACATACTTTGCCAATATATCACTTATTAATGCCGAGGCAGGTGTTTCTATCATAATACCCAGTGGAATATGGTCAGCAAACGGTATTCTTTCATGACGCAATTCACTTTTAACTTCTTCTATGATACGTTTACCTTGTTCTACTTCATCTAAAGTACTTATCATTGGAAACATAATTGATAGATTACCATATGCCGAAGCACGATATAAAGCTTTAATCTGTGTTTTATATACATCTCTGTACCACAAACCCAATCGCATACCACGAAATCCCATTGCAGGATTTTTTTCAGGCGGTATATGAAGATAATTGCCCTCTTTATCACTTCCAACGTCCAAAGTACGAATTGTAACCGGTTTACCTTTCATACTTTGCAGTATTTTTTTATAATGTTCAAATTGTTCTTCTTCAGATGGCAAGCAATCCGAACGCATATATAAAAACTCACTTCTGAACAAACCTATTCCTTCTGCATCACTTTCAATAATTCTTGTAAGGTCGCCCACAACCGAGCCATTTGCTCTTACCGGAATACTTCTTCCATCTAAAGTAATTGCGGGCTTACCAATTAAACTTTTTAATCTATTTGCATCTCTGAACAATTCTTCACGCTTACGGTCATATTGTTCAAAGGTTTCTTTATCCGGATTAATATATACCGTACCTGTTGTACCATCAATCAACAACTCATCACCATCTTCAATGCTATCAAGTTGTTTTTCCAACCCAACAACTGATGGTATATTCATTGTTCTTGCTAAAATTGATGAATGTGACATTGATGAGCCTTCTTTACAAAGGATTGCCGCAACTGAATTTAAGTCAAGGTCTACTGTTTCACTTGGCAATAAATCATTAGTTATAAGAACCTCTTGTCTATATCTATTACTACTCCATTGTACAGGTTGTCCCATCAGTAAGCGAGTTAGCCGCATTGAAATATCTTTAATATCTGCAGCACGTTCTCTCATATATTCATTTTCCATTTCACCAAATTGTTTTCTGATTTTATCCGAAGCCAATTTAACGGCATATTCAGCATTGACTTTCATACCAATAATGCCTGATTTAATTTCTGAAATGTAAGTACTATCCTCTTTAAGTAAGAGAATATGTGCTTTAATTATCATTGCATGGTCTTTATCCATTGTTGTATTCATTTTTTGATAAAGTTGTTCCAAATCTGTAAGTGCTGTATTATGTGCTTGCATCAAGCGTTTAATTTCAGCATCTGTGTCTTCTATTCTTACACACAATGCTTCTACAAATGTATCCCCCAGCAATCTGGCTTGTCCAATTGCAATACCTTTAGATGCTCCTACTCCTCTTACTACTATCATTTTATACTCACCCTGCTTCCATACATCAGTTTAATAAAAGTATAACTTTCAATCACTGCTTTGTCAATTTTGTTATTTTGTTATCTATTTTTTATTTAAGAGGTGCTATCATATGAATAAATTTATTTTACAACCATTACCCTTCTCTTACGAGGCATTAGAGCCTTATATTGACATGAAAACTGTAGAAATTCACCATAATAAACATCAAAAAGCTTATGTTGACAATCTTAATCTTACTTTAGCACCCTATCCTATGTGTCAATCTTATTCACTCAAAGAACTTATTAAAAATGTGAGCAATTTGCCGTCTGAAATTCAAATGCCTGTACTTAATAATGCAGGCGGCGTATACAATCATCAGTTTTACTGGGATTGTTTACAGCCACCTCCCATTGACCCTCCATTAGGTCAACTATTTGAAGCTATTAACCGAGATTTTTATTCTTTTGATAATTTCCGTAATGAATTTACAAAAGAAGCTTTAAAAGTATTCGGTTCCGGCTGGTGTTGGCTTTGCACTACTGACAATGGTAAATTACAGATTATTTCAACTTCCAATCATCTTACCCCACTTAGTACTTCACTTATTCCCATACTTGTACTTGATGTTTGGGAACACGCTTATTATTTAAAGGTGCAAAATAATCGCAATGAATATATTAACAACTGGTTTAAATTAATTAACTGGCTCTTAGCTAACAAGCGTTATCTTAATGCTATAGGGTGAAATTTAGCTGTAGCTGCATCAGGCACCGCAGGCGAGCGGCTTCGCCGCTCATATTGCCGCAAAGCGGCAATATTCGGCAAGCCCTTGCGGCTGCAAGGGCTTGCCGAACCTGCGGTGCCGCCGTAAGCTTCTGTGAAAAAATTTCACTTATTGATTGCCTCTTGTATTTCAGTTTTACTTGCCATAAATGAGCCTTGTGTTAATTCCTTAGAACCTCCGCCTTTGCCATTTAATACAGTGTTAAGTTCTTTACTCAATGCTCTGACATCTTGTATTTTACTTCCTACAGCATATTTGTAACCTTGGGTATCATCACCGCAAAGTACTGCTGCCAACTCTGTTTTTTCACAAAGTAATAAACAAAGCTGACGAAGTTCATTAGGTGAAAATTCAGAAACAAACAATATAATGCTTTGTTGACCTGTAGGCTGTTCATTGGCAATCTTGGTAAGTTGTTTGATTTTTATCTCTGCAAGCTGTTGTTTTAATGTTTCAGTTTCAGTGAGAAGTCTTTGTACTGCAGGCACAATTTCACCTACTTTTGCTGAGAGCATGGCAGAAATCGTATAAACGCTGTTATTTTTATCTGTATAATCTTTCATTGCGTCCATACCGCAAAGCATACTTACCCTTGTACCGCCTTTATATTTTTGTGAGGTCAATAGTTTAATTGTACCAATTTGACCTGTAGTTAAAGTATGTGTTCCACAGCAAGCACAGGTATCATACCCTGCTATACTTACAATTCTAACGCTGCCTGTTAGTTCTTTTTTACTGCGATATTGCATTTCTGCAAGCTGTTCGGCATTTGGATAATCTACAATTACAGGTATATTACTGTAGACTGCTTTGTTGGCAAGTGCTTCAACTTCTGCAAGGTTTTCTGCTGTAAGTTCACCATTTAAATCAATTGTTGTTACCTCACTACCCATATGAAACCCTACATTATCATAACCATATAAGCGATCGATAATACCCGACACAATATGTTCTCCTGTATGCTGTTGACAATTTGAAAATCTATACTTTTGATTTACTTCTCCGCTTACAATACTGTTTATTTCAAGTTTCTCAGCCAATAAATGTTGTATTTCTCCATTCTTTTCACGAACGTCCAATACTTCAAATCCACCTAATATTCCTTTATCTGCCGGCTGACCTCCCCCCTCGGGATAAAATGCTGTTTTATTAAGCACTGTTATGTAATTTTTACCTTGCGGTTCACACCTTACAACCTGTGCTGTAAAGCTACAGTTGGTGCTGTCCTCATAAAATAATTTTTCTGTCATCTAATTACTCTCTTTCCAAAATATATTTTACCACTTTAGGTGCACATATTAAAAACCATGGTGCATACTTCTGTGGGTTACACTGCATATCAGTCATTAATTGTTTCACATCAAGCCAAAGCAATTGCTCAATTTCTTTGGTATCATGGTTGCTGTTACCATTATATTCACCAACTAAAACATGGTCATATTCATACTCATACAAACCATTATCAAAGGCATAAAAATAACTGAAAGAAAATAGTTCTCTTAAATCAGAATGACTTATACCTGTTTCTTCAAACAATCTGCGTTTAGCTGCATCTGCTGTATTCTCATTTGGTCTTGGGTGTGAACAACAAGTATTTGCCCATAATCCTCCACAATGATATTTATCTGTAGCTCTGCGTTGTATTAACATTTTACTGCCATGATATATAAACACCGAAAACGCACGATGCAATTGCGGTGTTTGATGAGCTATAGTTTTTTCGCTCTCTCCTATAGCATTGTCAAACAAATCTACCAATATTACCTTTGGCTCCATCTGCAATCCCTCCTTTAAAATGATATTAACTCTTTTATTGTATCTGTTTTTCCTTCTGTTTGCAATAGATAAAAGCGGCTGCATTGGGCGGCACAATCAAGGGTCGCCTCCTGCGGAGGCGACCCTTGCGGCGGCTCCGCCGCCGGCGGCATTTCATGCCGCATTGGGCCGCCCAATTGCAAATTGCATACCCCTTATAGCTTTCTTTTTTTTACTTAAAGTTGACCTTTTATTCTGTCTAATGCACCTTTTTCAAGACGACTTACCTGTGCTTGACTGATACCAATTTCTTTAGCTACTTCCATCTGTGTTTTTCCTCCAAAAAATCTTAGTGACAAAATAGTTTTTTCACGGTCGGCAAGACTTTGCATAGCTTCTTTAATCATAATTTCTTCTAACCAATCTTTATCATCTACTTTATCCCCTACTTGATCCATAACATAAATTGTATCACCACCATCTGAATAAACCGGTTCAAATAAAGATATTGGGTCAACAATTGCTTCCAAAGCTAAGACTACATCTTCTTTTTTACAACCCATTTCCTTGGCAATTTCTTCTATAGATGGTTCTCGTGAAGCTAAATTAGTTAATTTTTCTTTTACCTGCATAGCTTTATATGCTGTATCTCTCATTGAGCGTGAAACTCTGATAGAATTGTTATCCCTTAAATATCGTCTTATTTCTCCTATGATCATAGGTACCCCATAGGTGGAAAATCTAACATTCAAGGTTGGATCAAAATTATCTATTGCTTTTATAAGTCCAATACAACCAACTTGAAACAAATCATCTAAATTTTCTCCTCTGTTGGTAAATTTTTGGACTACCGAAAGCACCAGTCTTAGGTTTCCATAAATCATGTCCTGCCTTGCAATGTCATCACCTGATTGTGCTTTTTTCAAAAGCTCCATTTTTTCTTTCTCTTTAAGCACAGGTAATTTTGCAGTATTAATACCACAAATTTCCACCTTGTTTATATACACCCATACATTTCCCCAATCCATTCTTTTTACTTGTACTGACAGTATGGGAGATGGAATTGTTGTGTAATCATAAATCACAATTTACCAATAATTGCATTTTAAAAATTATTGTCATAA